>JAUVCJ010000004.1 GCA_030595765.1 Thermoplasmatota archaeon
AGACACATGGATTCTGCAACCGACTCAGTGAGGCTGGAGACGGCAGTCCCCCTTCAAGAGGTTGGCATCTTAGGGGATTTCAGGTTCATTGTACAGACCCAGAGTTGGGACAAGATAGACTCTGACCTGACCAGAGTTGGGGATGCAAGCACTGGAACCAGGGGGCCAGGTTTGCGTATCACCCAGCACATAGTGGGAGAGCCTACAGGAACTAGAGCCCCCTCCTTCGAGGTTGTGGTCTATGGCACAATTGAGGACGAGGCGAGCACTCCAGTGCCCATTGGGACCTGGGTAACGATTATCGTCAAAGACTCTGGAGGAGACATCCAGGCCTACTACAACACAACGATATTGGATGCAAACGGCAACTATGCAGTCACCAACGTTCTAGTCGAAAGTGGCTGGACCATAGAGGTCAACTGCACCTACGATGACCTTGAAGGGGATGGAACAGCTACAGCAGCAACAGGGGTTTCATATTACGATATTGATGTGACAATAGTTCCTGAGTATGAGCTTGTACTAATGGCCTGCGGTTTCGTTGTTGGAGCACCGGCCTTGGGTCGCAGGATGCGGAAAAAGACCAAAAGACAATCCAAGAAATGAGGAAGGGTCCATGGAATCAAACTTGGAGTTTGAGAAATATCAAAGGAACCAGCCTTCCCTTGGATGCTTATACAACATATCTCAGTCACTCATTTTTCACGAAACCGCGTATATATATGATGTCGATAAATCTGAAGCTGTTAATATTTGTAGTTTAAAAATGGTTAAATGTCAACATCTACACCAAACTGCATATATATACTGCTTCAAGATAGATTCATTATTGGAAGAGCGCGAGCCCGGCATTTTGCATGAGGAGGTTGATTTGGCTCGAGACTCTTTTCAGACCCGAGGTTGCCGACCATGAGGAGACCAAGCATAAGGGGAGCCAAAAAAGGCAAGAAAAGCATTGCTTCAGCATCGATAACTGCAATTCTTTTTCTAAGCCTTCTATGTGTTGCCTTTCTGGGGATTGGATTGGCTGGAAATAGCCAACTTGATGCCTCAACCCTTGATACCGCAGCCGATCCTACTTCCACGGACTCCAGAGCTCCTGAACCGCCTATCTTTGGACCTGGATGGGAGGTCATAGTCTCTGGAAAAGCTACTGACGGATCCGGAGATGCTCTGGCTCCAGGACATATAGTGGAAATTACTTCTGGTGAGAGCACATACTACACCCAGACACTTGAGGATGGATATTACTACCTTACCGATGTGCCAGTTAGCTCCGGCGAGGACATCCTGGCATCAGTGGTTGTAGGGTCTGATTCAGCATTGAACGTGACTAGAGCCAGCACCGGAATTGCATATTACACACTGGATCTGAGCCTGCCACCGACCCAGACTGGTGGCGGATCCGCACCATTTGATTATTTTCCGTTTCTTATGCTGGGGTTCATTGGAACCCTGGGCCTTGCCAGCGCTGTAGGGATAGAAGTTCTGAAACTGGCATTGATAAGCCTTGTGATACCGCTCTATACCAGGCTCAAGAAGGAGTCTGTGCTGGAGAACTACACCAGGGGAAGATTGTACCAGCACATTGAAATGAACCCTGGTGAGCACTTCAATGCGCTACTGAAGGTGCTGAGCCTGTCCAATGGGCAACTAGCCTACCATCTCAGCGTGCTCGAGAGAATGGAGAAGGTCAAGTCCAGGAACGAAGGGATATTCAAGCGATACTATCCTGCAAACGTTCCCTTACCAGTTGAAGATGGTGGCCGCCTTTCTGAGATACAGAAAAGAATTGTCAACCATGTCAGAGACCTTCCTGGTGTTTCACAGAAGGAGATGGCAAACCTGCTGGGCATCAAGAGGTCAACACTGAACTACCAGGTCAATGTGCTTCAGACCAGGGGATTCATAAAAGCAGACAAGCAGGGCAGGAGAATGATATACTTCCTGGCCGATGATTACGATGAGATTTACGCCGGAGATACTTGAGATTCAAGGAGGAAAAAAAATGAATTTGAACACGAATGGAAAAGCAAAAGGGAAATTGACAGCAATGCTAATGTGCCTCATCATGGTGGCATCATCACTAGCTGGACTGATCCCGGCCGGTGCAACGGCGCCCCTAATAGAGGTTGCCAACATCACTGGTGGCTCTGACAACGACCTGCTGGGCTGGAACGTATCCTATGCTGGAGATGTAAATGATGATGGTATCAACGACACTATAGTAGGAGCCCCAGGAGGAGATAAAGCATACGTGTTCTTTGGAGGGAGCGAGCTGAGTGGAGACCTTTCATCAACAGATGCCGATGTAACCCTTACAGGAAATGCTGATAGTGATTTCGGATGGTCTGTCTCCTCGGCAGGAAATGTAGATGGCGCAGGCGGCGATGACGTCATTGTTGGTGCCCCAGGTGAGGACAAGGCCTACATTTTCCTTGCTGCAACAATATCCGGTGGCGGTAACTTTGCAGTTGGAAGCGCCGATGTAAACCTCTCAGGCACCAGCGGAGAGCAATTCGGTAGTGCTGTTGCAGGTTTGGGTGACGTGAACAACGCCAACAATGACGATATCATAATCGGAGCTTATCTCAATGATACTACCGGAACTGATGCCGGTGCCGCCTACGTGTTCTTTGGCACATCTTCCCTAACAGGTTCTGTCTCAACCTATGTCGCCGATGTTAATTTGACTGGCCGCGATGCTGGAGATTGGTTTGGTTTCTCAGTGGCTGGTGCTGGGAATGTTAACAATGATGACTATGATGATATTATTGTGGGGGCTCCAAAGTCCACAAATGGAAACTCCTACGTATTCTATGGAAGCTCATATCTGGGCAAACCTCATGTTCTGGTAATCGATGATGATGGTGCAAATTGGGGATTTGGAGGCCTAGCTCAATCCTTTAGCGAGAATTTAACCGCAATGGGGTTTCTAATTACGGAACAAATGAGTGACTCTGGCTACATGGCATTAGATGATGCTGAGTATACCTGGCTTGCTTATGATTTCATTGTATGGGTTGTGGGGGATTCATATATTCCCATAAATCGTTATAATACAAACATAGCAGACAACCTTGTTGATTATGTACAAATGGGTGGGCGATTGTTCATTGAAGGTGGTAGTCTGGGATATGCCGCTAACACGAGGGACTGGACTGAGTTTATGGATGAAGTCCTAAACATTGAAACAGCTAGTAGATTGGTGTCATATCAGAATCTTGTTATTACAAATACGACCCATCCTGTAACCACAACCCCCAACACACTGCCAAACCCTATAAATCTCACCTTTCTATTTAATACAGATGCAAACGAGTTAGGAATGGATTCAGATGCTGGGGAATACAATGATGCATTGGCTACACTGGAAGATGACGGTGGCGACGCTTTAATAGTCCACGATTTTGATGATGATCCAAACAATGGTGGTCAGATTGTGTTTTTAGGAGTGAAAGTGCTCAGATTTTCACTATGGACGGATATTTCTGATTATATTGAAAACGGCGCAAGCTGGCTTTTTAGATCTGCAAAAACCGGAGCTTGCAGAGCAAACATCACCTTCCAGGGTCAGAATTCTGGAGACCTGTTCGGCTGGAGTGTATCAACAGCAGGCGATGTGGATGCTAATGGAAAAGATGATGTTATCATCGGTGCCCCAGGATTTGACAGCGATACTGGAAAGGCTTATATCATCTACAGCGGAGCCAACAGCATCACAAACAATACCCAGGCAGAGTTCGAAACCGGAACATTGACAGGCATCTATGCAATAAACAATAACACAATCAACCTGACTGAAAGCTCCTCTTCTATTATTTTTAAGGAAGATTTCGAGGATGATGATGGCCCAAATCCAGATAACCCTCCCTGGGATGTTCCAATTGAAGACACCAATACAAATATCGAAATAAGCACAACAGAGAGCCATTACGGCTCCAAATCACTCATGTTCGATGATGACAATCCTGCAGACATGGATGGGTGTGCCATTATACTCGATGAATTCACTGCGGTAACCTCCGGTGTGCTTGAGTTTTGGCTGTATTTAGAGGATCAAGGCGATAGCAAAGTTACATTTGCCTTCATTTTAAGAAGCGGCGGAAAAAACGCCATCGAAGTTGGCGTTCTTGATGGAGCAATAGCACATCGTACTGGTACTTCGGTTGCCAGCCACTACGATTACATTCCCAGCCAGTGGCATCATTACAAAGTGATTTTTGACACGGATTCGGATACTTTTGATTTTTACATGGATGGAAAAGTCATGGGCAATAACCTTGGTTTTGCCACAGCGGTAAGCAATATCGACAATATTGAGATATCTACATTCCCCTGGGATGTTTATGGAACTAATGATGGCATCCCATTGGTATATGTTGATGATATCAAACTCTATCAAACGATTTCATATAACTCCCCTGGTAATTTTAATTCCACAATAAATTCCACCCAACATGACATCGCATATATAGTTCCAACCTGGGTTGATGAACCGTACAGCCAAACCCTAACCCATCACATCTCAAGAGATGGAGGAATGACATGGAGTGATGCCCTTGACAAAGATATACCATATCAGTTCAATAGAGACCCAGAGGGCAGCCAGCTCCGTTACAAGGCCGAATTCGCAACAGGTAATACTGATGTATCTCCGATTGTGGATTCATTTACCATGACATATACCATGTGGACCTGTCTTAGAGGTGGGAATGTGGGCGACCAGTTCGGATATTCGGTCTCATATGGCGGGGACATGAACAATGATACAAAACCGGATGTGATTGTGGGTGCCCCGTACAACGATACTGCCGACGGGAGCATGGCAAATGCAGGTGCTGTCTACGTATACAACGGCAGTGCCACCATGGTCAATTATATCGAGGCTGCAGATGCGGATTATATAATATATGGAGCCAATGCTGGTGACCAATTGGGCAGAGCCGTATCCGAAGGCCTGGACATCATCGACGATGGCAATGATGAGCTGGTAGCAGGAGCTCCATATCAGGGTGCCACCGATGCAGGCACTGCCTATCTCTATTCAGTTGTCTATGTGGATCTGGAAGCTGTCAAGATAGATATTGTATCGTCGTTTGGAGTTGGGAACAGCGAATGGATAGAATTGTACAACGCCCATAGCAAGGATGTGGATCTTACCGGCTGGATCCTCAAAGACCAGGACGGAGCCACCCTTGTATTGCCTTCGGCCACAATGTCAACTGGAACTACATTGAGAATCTACACCGGCACAGGAACCAACACTTCAACTGTAATATACTGGCAGGGTGCAAGTGACCTGGATATCTGGGATGATGATGGCGACGATATTCTCCTCTTGAATCTTGATGAAGAGACTGTGGACTATATGGCATACGAAGGCGCAGGTGTCAGCAAGGATGTGGACACTGTTCCAGCCGATGGAGACTGGACTGCAAATGGGGATGGAACCAACTCCAACGTACCTGCTCCTGGTGAGGGGAACCATGTCTATCGATATCGGTCTGGTACTGATTCTGATGCAGCAAGTGACTGGTTCTTATATGATCCTCTGGTCAAGCTTATGGCTGCAACCGGTGGTAACTCCAATGACCTGATGGGGTGGAATGCCTCTTACATTGGTGATTTGAATTCTGATGGATTTGCAGACACTGTGATTGGTGCCCCAGGCAACAATAGCAACACTGGGACAGTATACATCATCTACGGCTCCTCTTCAACTGAGGATATCATACCAGGTGTTGCTGATGTTACATTGACCGGAGCTAGTGCTGATGATTTATTTGGCTGGGATCTTGATTCATCTGGAGATTGGAATGGAGACGGTACAAACGATGTGCTTGTAGGTGCGCCTGGTGCTGGAAAAGCCTATGTGTTCTACGGAGGGGCTTCTATGCCCAGCGAGAGTGTAGCTGGAGCAGATGCTACGTTCACTGGCTTGACTGCCGATAAGTTCGGACACTCAGTTGCGTTCGCTGGAGATGTCAACGGAGCCGATAACGATGATGTTATTGTGGGCTCTCCTGAGGCAAATAGCGCAGCTGGCTTCATATCTGTGTTCCACTCAGACGGCAACACCGATGCTGACAAGACCCTTACAGCATCATCCACTGCTGGTGATAGGTTCGGCCACACTCTTTCACGTGCAGGAGATGTAAACGGTGATGGAGATGATGATATCCTTATCGGTGCACCTGGTGCGGCCAAGGTCTGCCTTTACTATGGTGGCTCTGGCATGGGGGTAATAGAGGAGACAGCAACAACTGGAGCCAACCCAACCTTTATCGATAGCTATGGAGAGATTGTCTCGGGCAGCTACACAGATACCCAATCATTCGTTGACAGCGGGGTAGGCCAGGTCCTTGACGAAACTACCCTTTCACCTGTTGACACTTATACCTATCAGACTGGATACGAAGACCTGACCAATTCTACTCAGAGCGGTTATGTTAACCCCACAACATGGGCTGCTAACAAGGATGCCGATGATGGAAGCAGCTACGATATCGGGGAAGAGAGCACCGGAAGCGGTGTGAGTACTAATACTGAAACAAGGTACATGCGTGATGATACCACCACTGTAAACACAGTCCCAGCTTACCAACTTGGTACTAGCCAGACTGACACAGGTGATTATTTTATGTATGACAATAAGAATCCCATATATTGGGGAATTAGGGTTTTTTTGGTCAATAGTAATGGAGATGAATATGATATAACCCAAGGAACTACAGTGGCAATAGTCTCAAGAACTCCAGATGGAGAAGGTCTTGAAAATGCAACATGGAACTGCCCAGAAATTGCCCTCAATTCGACCGACGCAATTATTGTTAGGGTATATTATGGGTATTACGATTGGTCAGTACCTAACTTGGCAGGCAGCACCCCGAACAGTGGAAATAATGCAGAATTCATTACAGGGCCGCTTGATGCACAGACCCTTGATTCGAACACTTGGACGGTATATTATTACTTAAAGAGGGTGGGTGCTAGCCCTTCAGATCATCACTATTTCCACTGGGGAGATGCATCCGCAGGATTTGATTCCCGCATCCAGGGATTCAAATACTCCACTGGCACACTAGACAACTACAACATGAACACAAACATCGAGATTGACAACAACCCGGATGCAGAAACATACACCCTCGAATACGAGTACTACACCACAGCGGATGAGGATTTCGACCTGACCATCTGGGACGGCTCTATCTGGAACCAGCCCGATACTGTGGGCGATCTGACCCAGGAAGGCTCTTTGAGTTCACTCCAGCAGGAAACCCTGGATGCTGATCAGGTAATCGGTGGTACGAACAAGGTTTCGGTTCAGGTATCAGGCCTTAGTGAATCAACAGATACCATCAACGACACAGTTTATTTCGATTTCGTTCGGGTTCATTCATACCGACCAACAAAATACAACCTGGAAGCAATATACGAGTTCGACTTTACAACTGCTCCGTTGGGCAACTTCGAGGTTCATATCAGGGCAAAGTATGTTGATTCAGGCGGAGAGGACGTCAGTATTCTGGTCTATGATTTTGACACCGACCTGACCTATGAAGACCCCTCATCTGGAGCCCAGACCATAACCCAGGGAGATACGCTTGCATGGTACAACTTCACATTACCCAATGATTACGTTGATAATGACGGCCTAGTCAGGATCAAATACCTATCAGACTCATTTGTTGGTGACACTACAAAAGGCACCCTGACAATAGATTATCATGCCGGCAATGTATCTGACGAGGGCCCTCCAGATGTAACGTTCACAGGCGGTGCTGGATCCAATTTCGGCTGGGCTGCCAATGCCTCAGGAAACCTCAATGGTGACGGATACGATGACATAATTATTGGTGAGCCAGATAACAGTAAGGCTCATGTATTCTTTGGAGGGGGCAGCCTTGCTTCAACCATAGCATCCACCTCTGCTGACATCATCCTGAACGGCACCTCCGGGGACAACTTTGGCTGGAGCGTGGGAGCGGCAATCATGTTCTCGGATGCCAATATAGACCTTCTTGTTGGAGCCCCAAAGAACGACCATGTTGGCATTGATGCAGGAGCTGTCTTTGTATTCAACTATACTGGCAGCGAAACTACCTTCTCCAGCAGGGAGGCTGAGAGGTCATATCTGGGTGAAGCAGCTGGCGACATGATGGGCTACTCATTGACCTTTGCTGACGACATCAATAATGACGGATTCGATGACCTGTTGGCAGGAGCTCCATACCTTGACGGGTCTGTGGACAGTGGCAGGGTCTATTTCCTCACTGGAAGGGTAGCATCAGGTGCACCTGGTGCTCCACAGAACCTGGCTCTCAGCAAGGAAGGGTCAGACCCCCGCGACATAAGGCTCGAATGGAGTGCACCTGCGGTAAATCCAGGTTCAGTAAACCAGTACAATGTCTATAGGTCTGCTTCCAGATGGGGCTTTGACTTTGATACAACCCTCACAACAACCTCGAACACATATTACGTAGATGCAGATACCTCCAACGATGTTAATCCAAACAATGCCACCTCGTGGTACTACATAGTCAGGGCAGAGGACTCCAGCAATGATGAGGATCTGAACTGGAATGTTAGAGGAGTGCACAGGATAGAGCTGAACATTGGCTGGAACTTCATCTCATGGACTGCTCTGGAGACTGTTGACATAACCTCCGCCTTTAGCGAGATGGAGGCCTTTGATGGGACGAATCCAGACACCTTCGATTATGACAAGCTGATACGATGGAACCCTGCAATCCAGGATTGGGAGAATTACCTGACCAACGACGTACCCGGTTCTGACTTTACCCAGCTTTCACCAGGATACGGCTACGCAGTCAACCTCAACAGCTCACTTACCTGGGTATACTCCGAAGGCTCTGGCACCGGCCCGACACTTACAACAAACACCACTGTATCAATACCCAAGCCCACTAATCTCGGTGTTAACAACTCCGCAATTGAGCCGGACACGATAGATCTGACATGGGATGATGTCGGCACTGGGACAGAAGTATCCAACTACTACATATTCAGAGCTACATCCAGATGGGGCTTTGACTTCACCCAGGCCTATGCGATAATTGCAGACACCGACTCCGGTTCTGGCTATGCCTGGTCCGATACCAATGCACCAGATCTGGCCTCCAGCGGGTACAATGCCACAACCTATTGCTATGTTGTCAGGTCAGTGAACTCCGATGGAAAGGAAGAGAACAACGTTGCAGCCAGCTGTCAGCACCGGCAAAATTTCAGAGTAGGTTGGAACTACATATCCTGGGACAGGGGAGACAGTGTACCCATAACATCGGCATTGCACAAGTTCACGCCATTCAATGGAACCAGCGGGGACTACGACCTGATAGAGAGATGGGACAACGTCAACCAGGACGGTATGGAGAAGTACTACACCTTCAAACCGATCCCGTGCGGTGCCATCACCCTGTTCTGCGACGATTTCACCACCTTCGAGCCTGGCTACGGCTACGCCATAAACATCAGACCAGAAGCTGACCTTACTGTGCTTGCCTACTCCGAGTAATGCCTCTGGGCACAGACAGGAGTGAGAGCATATGCCAGCAATCAGCAAGGCCAGAAGAATTACTTATTGCCAGTGGAGCTTCATCCTGACAGTGATTACGCTTCTGCTTTTACCAGCCTCATTGCCAACCCCGGCTGCTGCTCAGGTATCCTGGGAGGTGGTGGTGACCGGCCAAGTCCTTGATTCAGATGGTATTCCTATCCAAGACCTGGCTGTTAACATATCAGTAGGCTCCTTCACCCAGGTCGTATGGACTGGCGCCTCAGGACAATATGCATCCAGCAATGTATCAGCACCAGTAGGAACCCTCATCACAGTCTCAGCCCTGTTTCAGGAGGAATGGATGGAGAACTCAACAACAGCTGCCCTGGGCCAGTCCTACTATTTTCTGAACATGACGCTTTCACAACCACAAGCCGACCCGGCATCTGCAAATGAACCAACCGGACTGGAGCCCACCATTATCATGATGGCTGCTGTGGCATGCATTATCGGTATTCTGGTAGGGGTCGTTATCGGGTCAGGCAAACTTAAGAAGAAAGAAAAAGAATAATCCGACGAGCATGGAAAAGAATAAGACGAACCTGGAAAAGGAGATTTATTGGTGAGTGCCATGTATAAGGGAAGGCCGGATAGGCAAATCCTCGACAGGAGATTTTTGGATCCAGCTGGCAAAATCCGACAAGTTCGTTGTTTCACTGTTTTCATCGCCTTTCTTCTGGTGGCCTCCATAATATTATCAATGCCAGTTCGCTCTGACCAGGTGTTTCCAATTTCTATCACAGGCTATGCCCTAGATGATGATGGAGCTCCTCTTTCTCAAGGCACGACCATCACAGCCGAGAACCTTGATGATACCGGGTCTACTTACTGCACCATCCAGAACGACATTGGATACTTTGCCTGCCACGAACTTACAGCCTCCAACGGAGATCGGATATTGGTGAATGTCAGCACTTCTGGAGGGTATGTTAACAATACCCAGTTCAGTGCCTCCACAGGGAGAGCCATCTACTCTGTTACTATTGGTACTATTTCCAGGGGGGTTGAACTGAGCCTGCCACCTGACCAGGGATTACTTTCCTGGCAAGTTGCCAACCTGGCTCTGTTCCTTACCAATACTGGCAATATTCCTGATAAGTTCCTGCTGGAGTTCCAGGCCGATGCATGCAATGCAATTATGGATAGGAGCAACAATACCGGGGTGCTGGCTCCTACAGATACCATCAAAATGAACATGACAGTATCATTTCCCTCAGGAACCATCCAAGGAGAGGTCTGCATGATCCAAATCCAGGCAGTATCAGTCCTTGAGCCCAGCATTGTCGTATTTGGCTTGTTAACTATCCATTGCCTTAAACCAGACGTATCCGTTTTTGCCCCAGCAGACCAAGGTGTGCTTTCTGGTCATCAATACGTTCTGGATTTTGAGGTGTTGAATTCCGGTAACATTGACGATTCCTTCGCTATAGCCTGTTGGTCAATGAACCCAGAATGGACCATCTCATGCCCTTCAGCCACCATACTGCTCACACCTCTCTCCAATGCTAACGTCCAGATAACCATCACGGTACCTGCTCAAGCGCTTGCAGATACCAACGCCGTGGTCACGCTACAAGCCAGTTCAAACCTGTTGGCCAAAGAAATTGGCCAGGCAGTTGTTGGACTTACCGTGCTCCAGGAGGCTAGATTAACAATATCTGGAACCTGGGCCACATCTGGTAGACCTGGCTCAATTATTCCAATTCAATACGATATAATCAATGTTGGCAACGGTCCTGATACATTCGAGTTCACATTCAATTCCAACAACTCCGCATGGTTCGCATCTCTTGACACCATCCGAGTAAAACTAGATCCTGAAGAGTCCAGAGCAATCAATATCCTTGCCATCATTCCCGAAAATGCCCTTTTAGGAGAATGGATAGAGTTGAACATGTCGGTTCGGTCTCTCTTTGACGGGACAGTCAGTAAGAACATGAGTTCAGTTGTGAAAACATCAAGGCTGGTCTTAGGTGAGATTACCGACCTTCACCCTTTGACCACAGTGGTCGGGATCTCAAAGGGTTTTTCCTTCAACGTGACCAACCTGGGAAACTCTCCTAATTCATTTGTGGTGCAAGCATGGTTCTTCGATGTGTCCTTTGGCAGCACATCCCTTGAAGCAGAGCGAACTCCTCCATTATTGATGGGGCAGAGCTTCTGGGTGAATGGAACCATCCTAGTTCCGAACTCGATACGACCAGGTAATGCCTCCTTGCTGCTCATCTCCATAACTTCTGATTCGAACCCCAGAATTAGCTTCACCTCATTCGTGGATGTTGGCACCCACGTGCTTGGCATTGATATGACTCCTGCGGAACATACCCTCATTGGAGAGCCTGGTGAGACGCTTTCATTTGGGCTGGAGATTGCCAACACTGGTATCAGTTCGGACTCGTTCGTTTTAGACCTGATGGATCCAGATGGCTGGGGCGCAGTTATTTCCAGCGGCCTACAAACTCCTTGGCTTCTTTCTGGATATGCACATATCCTGACAATTAATGTTACTGTCCCATTCAATTCCCTAGCTGGAGATGATGCAATTTTCCAGCTTGTTGCCACCTCAGTTATAGATCCCAGAATTTCAAAGACGCTTCATCTCCATGCTGAAGCCAGCTTGGTGATTGATGTGAAAGCCTGGATGTTGACCCAAGCTGGAGGGTGGCCAGGTGAACCCGGAGATGCATTAGTCATTGAGTGTGGTCTACAAAACATTGGCAATGCTCAAGATTCCTACCTATTGGAGTTCTCTGGCGAAAAGACATGGGAACCTTCTCTGACGTCAGGCAGTCTAACTCTGAACATTCAACCAGGAGAATTAGTTGAATTCGACTGTCTGCTCAGTATCCCGGAATCTGGCATGGCTGGAGATAATGAGACATTCTGGCTAAGGGTCAGCTCAATAACTAATCCAAATCTATTCAGGCTTATCAAGGTAGAAGCGTGGGTAGAGCAGGTTGTAGGTGTTGATATTGCCTTGCCCATTTCCAATATAAGCATCAAGTACTGGACACCTCTCCAACTGGAGCTTTCGCTGACAAATGATGGGAATGGGCAGGATCAGTTCGACCTTGAGGCCGAGATCGCCGTGGGGGATGTTCTAGGATGGGAATTCTATTGGATGGGTGGAAACAGAACCAAAATGATGGAACCAGGCCAGACCATCAGCATCTTGATGGAAATAATTCCACCTGAAGACCATATAAGGGGAACTACTAGCATGCTTCAGGTTAAGGCTGCATCTGTTTTTGACCCTACAGTGAGCATCACCATCGAGCAGGCAATGTGGTTCCCTCCCAACACCCCGCCGACCGCCAGGATATTTCACCCCCTGGAAGGAATGCGCTTTTCAAGCACTAGTCTCATACATCTGAATGGGAACCTGAGCTTCGATCCCGAAGGGGATCCGCTTTCAATGGAATGGACAATAAACAGCAGTAGCACACCGATATCACACGTGGGTATTGATGAGGTCTCGCTAGAGCCTGGATGGCATGAACTGGTGCTCAGAGTATGTGATGGTCTCTCCTGTGATACCACAATACTTGGAATAATCGTGGATCCAGACCTGGATGGCGACGGACTTGGAGACTCCTGGGATCAGGATGCTGATGGTGATGGGGTTGACAATCGTAATGACCCGTTCCCGATGGACCCATTAGAATGGAGCGATATGGACATGGATGGCATTGGAGACAATGCGGATCCAGACGATGATGGTGATGGGGTCCCCGATGTGCTGGATGCATTCCCATCGGATCCTGAGGAAAGCGCAGACATCGACCTTGATAAGATCGGAGACAATGCAGATATGGATGACGACAACGATGGCATCCCGGATTTGTTGGATGCATTCCCATTCAACCCTCTGGAGTGGAGGGATGATGATGGGGATGGCATAGGGAACAACATGGACCCAGACGACGATGGCGATGGTATAATCGATGCCCTGGCCGGGGAATACACCTTTGGATTCTGGAATCCAGTGTTCTATGCCATTTTGATTGGAGTAATTATAGCAATGGTGCTAGGTACATCTTTCCTGTTGAAAAGGAATGGAAGAAAAGCATGCTAATTGGGCATGCCGCTAGCTCGTATAGGCCAGAAAAAAGGCCATGCTGATGTGATGTTTGCGAGCACTATATCAATAGGGGCTAGCAGAAGGGTAAGAAGATGCAACATGGTGGTATGATGGGCATCACTCGAATATCAGAGATACATAGTTCTGGCTATCGTCCACTGTTTCCTGTTCCATGGCCTGGAGAAGCTTGTAGACCCCCTCGCCCCTGGGAGAGAGCTTGTACTCCTTGTCCCCGCTTTTGGCAAGGATGCCGTCTGAGACAAGTTTTCTCAGGTGGAAGCTCAATTTGGGAGAGTCCCTTATTGAGAGATGGTTGAGTATCTCGGAAAAGGCCAGGCCGGGAATAGAGGCCACATACCGGATGATTTCCCGTCTTAGAGCATTGGAAAGCGAATCTGAAAGTGCCTGGATGGCAGAGCCGCTGACCAGGCTTCGGAGGCTCGAGAGCACATCTTCAGGGATATTGGCATTTTTAAGTGAAATGACAAGCCTGGCCTTCTTGTCCCCAGCCTCTTTCTGGAGCTTGGTAATGAAGGGGCGCAGATTATCCCATCCGTGCCTTTCCATTAACAGCTCAAGGCCATCGAAGAGTATCACAGCTTCGGGGTTTTCCTGGATGAATCCCTCAATCAGGGTCTTCAGGTCATAGAGGTTCTGGGGGTTGACAGCTCTATCATCATGGGCCTCATTGCTGAGCCATAGGAACTGGGTGTTATCAAGGTCTTGATCTTTCATTATGCTTTCCGGTGAAATGTGAGAGATACACAGTGAAGGGTGGCCTTTTGCCAGGGTACTGAATTCATTGAAGGGATCTCTCTGGGTAGCAGAGCTCATGGGTGGCAACTTGCCCAAGCTTGTCTGGAAGGCCATTTCCTCCTGAATGCCATTCACTATCTGCTTGAGGCTGTCGTTGCCAAAAGGCTTGCGTATGTAGTCAGAGGCTCCCATTTTCATGGCCTCGATCGCTGTGTCGATGGTTGCATAGCCAGTGATTATTACTACATAAGTTTCCGGCCGGATCACCTTGATCTCCTGGAGGAGTTCGATACCGCTCATACCTGGCATCTTCATGTCGGTAAAGACCACGTCAAACCCTTGGGCCCGCATCATTGTCAAGGCCTCATCCCCATCTCCAACAACCTTTACGTCGAAGCCGGATTCCACCATGGTCTCTTCTATCTCTTCCCTTACAATCCTGTCGTCATCAACAATCAGAACCTTCATTTATATCCCCTCTACTGGCAATGTTACCCTGAATGTGGTGCCTATGCCTAGCTCGCTCTGAACCTCGATGCTACCAGCATGAGACTCGATTATTGCGTAGCTGATGGACAGCCCAAGCCCGGTTCCCTGACCGGTCTTTTTGGTGGTGAAGAAAGGGTCGAACAATAAGGGCAATGAGCTCTCTGGTATGCCCGTACCACTATCTCTCACCTCGATAATAAGGGTATTATTGCTCTTTAATCTTGTGCAAATCCAAAGCTTTCCGCCTTTTTCCATGGCGTCCAGCGCATTGGCCATGAGGTTCATGAATGCCTGCTGCAGCCGGTCTGGGTCTCCCACCAGCTCCGGAATGCCCGCTGAAAGGTCCATCTTGACCTCAAACTTGTCCATGTTGCGCAGATCACGAATAAGCTCCAGTGAATGCTTCAATACCCAATTAATGTCAACAAGTGTCTCGATGGACTCAGACCTGCGAGAGAACTCCAGCAGGCTCTGGGTGATCCTCGCGATCGCCTCGATCTGGTCTTTTAGAGTTTGAAGTTTCCTATGCGAAAAATCATCACTAGCCCTTTCCTTGAGCTTGTCGGTAATTATGGCCATGCTGGTCAAAGGTGTATTTATTTCGTGGGCAACACCAGCTGCTAGAACTCCGATAGATGCAAGACGCTCGGTATGGAAAAGCTGCCTTTCAAGTTCCACCCTGTCCTGAAGGTTCTCGCAGAAACACAGCATGCGCTCGACCCTCCCACTTTTCCCGTCTTTGCCAGCTCTCTTACCCTTCCCATCTTTGCCATCCTTACCAGTCGTTCCACTCTTCCCACCGCTGCCAATTCTTGCTTCTCTTCCATCTTTTCCATTCTTTTCTTTCTTCTCTTCCTTTGTACGTATCGGTACACAGGTCCAGTTCACTCTGGTCTTTGACCGGCCATCGGCAGCCATGATGACAAGATTTGAATAGGTATGCGCAGAGGTGGAATGATACGATTCGCCTATCTTCCTGTCAAGACCAGACTCGATTATCTGGGGGAGCTTGAGTATTCCCATTCCCTCATGGAAGTCCTTCAGGCCTAGTATGGTCTGCATGGTGGCGTTGATGGTAGTCAGGCGCCTGGAAGCATCCAATGATAATACTCCAAAGGGAGCGTTCTGTATCAGCTCATCATTGATACCTTGAAGGGTCTGCAAAGCCTTGGTTTTACTCCTCAACGACATACCATGGTGGGCAAGACGCTTTTCAATGGAGAACACGCCATAGAGCAACAAAGAAAACACAATGAAGGATATGCTAGCAGCAGCCATGTTGGCAATTAAGGAATGATCTCTTAATCCTGTGTATTCTAATACATGTCCGATAAGATCAAGGACCAGGAATATCAGCGCAAATATGAAAAAAAAGGATAGGCTCCTCCTTTTTTTACCACCAGGGTTAGGCTTGAGGCTTTTCCAGGTCATATCAACCATCAATGGCTACTACGAGGTATAATCCTTGCTGTTGGCAAGGAAAAGGCTATTCTCAAGGATATCGCTGTTGCCAAGTACAAGCGATTCGAGGCCAAAGTTCTTGCCAAGTGTAAAGGCTGTTACCAAGTGTAAACTGCTACTAGAGGTATGCAGTTATAGAATCAAATGTTGCCAAAGGTTAAATATCCAAAAGAATGTTTAGTTGATTGCATGGCTGACAAGGACAAGAACGAAGATGTCGTTGAGGTTGAGGCTGCAAACGATTTGAGCGAGCCTACCCAGGTCACCGCCCAGAAGATGTTACGCACCTTCACCTCTCCTGATGCCATGAGGGAAGCCATGAAGGATGACACCATGGAACCTCATCTTCATATGGCTATGATCCTAATGTTGGTATTTGTACTGGCCATCGTCATAGGCATCATCGGATTGTAGGTATTGGATTGCAGGACTCTCATTTTCCCAGGTATTTCTCTACTGCATCATCCACAAGCTGAGTCGATAAGCCTAGGTAATTATCAGGGTCCAGTGCGGCATCCAGCTGGTCTGGGTTGAGAAGCTCGGATATACCGGGCTCGTCCAGAAGGGCCTGTCGGAAGTCGCTTTTGCCTGCTGATACCTTCATGGAGCATGATCTGACAAGTTCATGAGCCTCCTGCCTGCCCATCCCAAACTTGGTCAGCACCATCATCACCGGCTCGGCCATTATCAGTCCGCCTGAGGCTAGGAGGTTCCGTCTCATGTTATCTGGGTAGACCGCAAGGTTATCAATGACCCCAGCGAGCTTTACAAGTATGTCATCTGCCAGGACCAGAGAATGAGCCAGTGTGAAGCGCTCTGCGCTGGAGTTGCATAGGTCCCTTTCGTGCCAGAGTATGTTATTTTCCATTGTGGGTAGCAGAAAACCCCTGACAATTCTGGCGAGTCCGCAAACGTTCTCGGATGTTATGGGGTTGCGCTTGTGAGCCATTGTTGAGGAGCCTACCTGTTTGGCTGCATCAAAGGCCTCTGCGGCCTCCATTATTTCGGGTCTCTGAAGGTTGCGTATCTCTGTTCCAACCTTCTCAACTGTGGTGGATATGTTGGCCATTAGCCCAATAAGCTCGATGTATCTATCCCTTCCAACAAGCTGGGTGCAGGCCTCCACCTTGAACAGCCCCAAGTCCTTCATTACAATATCCTGGATCTGGAGGGCCTTACCATCCAGGGAGGCGCCGGTGCCGACCGCACCAAGCATCTTGCCCACACAGAAACGTTCCCTGCCCTGGGATAACCTCTCGATGTGCCTTTGGAACTCAAGAGCATAGACCGCCATCTTCAGGCCAAAGGTCAAAGGCACTGCGAACTGGCCATGGGTCCTACCGACCATCACGGTATCTCGATGCTTTTTGGCCTTTTCAAGCAGAGAGTCCCTAAGGCCAGCAAGAGATGCCCGGATAATTTCACTTGCAGCCATGAGCTGGAGGCCGTTGGCAGTGTCGATAATGTCATTGGAAGTGGCTCCAAGATGAATGTACTTGCCTGATTCCCCGCACTGCTCCGACATTGCCTTGACCAGAGCCATGATATCGTGGCGTATCTCGTTCTCTATCTGCTCAACTCTCTGCACCGTTACCGTGCTTGTATTGGCATTATCCGATATCACCTGGGCAGCATCTGTTGGAATATTGCCTAGGGTTGCATGGGCTCTTGCAAGAGCGGCCTCGACATCCAGTAGACACTGAAGCCTGTTCTCTTCAGAAAAGACACGCTTCATCCGTTCCTGACCATACCTGTAATCCAAGGGGCAAACATTCACTTTTCACACCAATTCCCCAGAATGCGTTGAGCTACTTCAAGTTTATCGATTACAGGTTTTTAATTACGACCAAATAGACCCAATAAAGAGCTATTCTCCGGTGGTGACCATTCATGAACAGCCCAAATGCTTCCTATTGATGGCAGAACATAAGCCAATATCAGTAAAACAAGGTCTCAAAGGAATTCTCAAAAGCATTAGAGATCCCAGTGCTTCCGCTGGACAACCAGGCAGTTATCAATTTCCGAGTAACCCCAGCCCTCGTCATTGTCCCAGATATCATTGTACTGCATATGGAGCTTCTTCCCGACCATCAGGCTAGCCACCCCTGCTATCACCTCTGAAAGAGCGTTCAGATGATAGCCACCTTCGAGAGCGAATGTTATCCTGCTATTACAGATATCTCTGGCCAACTCCAGAATGTTGGCGCACATCTTGAGGTAGCCAAGACTGCTCATGGTCAGAGATGATATCTCATCCTTGTAATGGGCATCCACTCCAAGGGAGACAAGTATCGCATCCGGTTCGAATTGCCTGAGTATTGGCATAAGCAATTCTCGATATGCAAGGTGGTAGGTCTCATCACCACAGCGCTGAGAAAGTGGAATATTCAGGGTAAAACCCTCTCCTTCATCGACCCCGGTCTGGGTAAGGGGTCCTGTCCCTGGAAAGATGCCCCACTCGTGAATGGAGCAGTATAGAACAGATGGGTCGGCCAGAAATATATCCTCGGTGCCGTTCCCATGATGTACATCCAGGTCAACTATCGCAATTTTTTTCAGACCCATCTTTTTCTGAAGATGCCTGGCAGCCACTCCGACATTGTTGAAGTAGCAGAACCCGCCTCCAAAATCTTTTCCGGCATGATGACCCGGAGGCCTCGTAAGGGCTAGAGTTGGTTTGTTCTGATGCGCTGCGAACTCGGCGGCTTTGGTAACGCCGCTGGCCGAGAGAAGCGATAACGGGTAGGTATTGGAATTGATGATGCTGTTGGCATCGAGATAACCCTCACCAAAGTCTCTAATGGTCTCGATGTAGGCCTGGGTATGGGTGCTGATAAGCTCCTCGATGGTGCTGGGATCCTGCACCTCCAAGAAATCAGAAAGACCCTCCTTCTCAAGCTTGTTCATGATGTATTCCAGTCGTTCTGGACACTCTGGATGGCCTGCCCATTGCTTGTGCAGGAGGTAATCAGGGTGAAACAGTATGGTCATGCTGGGCGCAATTATGGGCGATATATAATTAAGCCTTTGCAAAAAACCGATTGACTTCCCCTCTTTTTTGGAATGAAGAATATTTTTTGGGATTAAAAATTTGGAATTAAGGCATTTCTGAATGTAAACTATGTGAAACCCAAAATCCCGGGCTACACTTTGCTTGCCTGCACTGCTTGCCTCCATCTTTGTTCTTGTCATTGTCAATGAAGTGCGATAGGTTTTTATTGGCCAATGGGTATTGTAAAAGTAACCTGCTCGGAAGGCTAGGTAAGAGTTCAATGACAGTAAGAGAGCGTATCCAGACCTATGTCAGAGGCTTTGACGACAAACTCTACGGCGGCATACCAAAGAACAGTGTGGTACTGGTTGTTGGTGAGCCAGGCACAATGAAATCATCGCTATGCTCCTACATATTGTATCAGAACGCAAGGCAGGCAAAGAAGCGTGGGGTATACTTCACCTTCGAACAGGGCAGGGAGTCATTGACGAACCATCTTTACGATATGGGCATAGACTTCTCAGAGTATGAGGAGTACCTGAGCATCGTGGATCTCTCTCTCATCAGGAAGAATACAGAAAAACTGGGTCAACACACATGGATAGATATTTTCAAGATGTATGCCAGAAACCTTCAGCAGAACATGGCCTATGACATAATGGTGCTGGACTCATTACCAGTTTTGGAGATGCTAGCACGCTTTCAGGATCCACGTAATGACCTGTTCCACCTCTTCGAGTGGTTAAAAGAACTGGGTCTTACAACCTTTGTGATATCCGAGATGCAGCAATCCACCTCCCCTTTCGGCATGAACGGCGAGGACTTTCTTGCAGATGGGCTTATACATGTCAAGATGGAGAGGGTCGACGACGTCAACATACAGCGAAGGATAAGATGTGTCAAGATGCGTGGCACCAATCACAGCCCACACTTCCATACCCTGCTCTTTAGCGAGGGGGAGTTCCAGGCCACCAGAGTAATATCGGACAAGGATTTCTAGAACGGAAAACACCGATTAGAAACACCTATAAATGCATATTGCATACCATTCCTTAATGAGCGATACTGAGGAGATAATCCGGATTCCTACCTTCATAATGGGCTTTGACCAGGAAATGGAAGGCGGTATTCCAAAGGATAGCATTGTGCTGGTCACAGGCGCTCCTGGAACAATGAAGAGCTCCATCGCCTTCTCATGCCTCTACTGGAACGCCATCCGTTATGGTAGAAAAGGCATATACTTCACACTGGAACAGAGCCGGGACAATCTTCTGCAGCATATCAACCACCTGGGGTTGGACTTCTCCAAGGTCAAGCGACATATCAGCATAGTTGATCTGGGATTTATCAGAAAGAACAGCCCGCTGGCAGAGACAGATGCGCCGCTTCTGGAGATATTCAAGACATATGCCCAGAACCTAAAATCCAGCATGGATTTCGACCTGCTGGTCATGGACTCTCTTCCTGTGCTGAATCTTATGACCGACCTTTTCAAGGAGAGACGAGCACTATTCGAGCTGCTGGAGTGGCTAAGAGAGCTTGAGGTCACATCGTTTCTGATATCCGAATCGCCTCCTGAGCGAGAGGAGGTCAATCCCGAAGATTTCCTGGCAGACGGCATCATACACGTCAAGATGGCAAGGGTTCAGGATGTGAACATCCAGCGCAGGATCAGAATTGAAAAGATGAGGGCAACCAGACACAGCCCACACTACTTCACATTGCTATTTCAGGACGGAGAGTTCCAGGCCACCAGGATAATAATCGACGGATGAGGTTGCTCTTAACCACGCTCAACCATAGTAAAGACCATAGTAAAGTCATCAGTAGCATAGGACGATAATGCTGGAGCAAAGCAAGCCGTCAAAGAGAACGTTCCGAAAAGGAGCAAATGCAAAACATCACCAGGGGAGATATAAAGGAGGGATAAAGTTGGAAGAAGAACGAATCAAAAGCTACATCATCGGGTTCGACCAGGATCTGGGAGGAGGGATACCAAAAGGGCACGTGAGCCTGCTTTCGGGAACTCCCGGCACCATGAAGTCAACAATTGGATACTCGATGCTCTATCACAATTGTGTAAAGAACAACCTTAAATGCCTATATCTCACAGTGGAGCAGAGCGGTGAGTCCTTGGCAGTCCAGATGAGAAAGCTTGGTTTCGACCCGTCTAACCTGCCTAAGGATACGTTCCACATAGTGGACATGGGTCTGGAGAGGGAAAGTTCGAAATATCAGATAATCGAGGATGTTTCCATACCTTGGTTCGAGAGGTTGCAAAGAGTCATGTCAGTGATCCAGCGCTACAAGCCAGACCTGATGGTTTTGGACTCACTTTCCGGGTTGTATGCAATGGCAACTTCTGAGAACCTGCGCAACGAGATATACAGATTCTTTGCAGCGCTGCGGAACATCAAGCTCACGTCATTCCTTATTTCAGAGATGTCCCCTGACAAGTCCATCTACTCCGAGTTCGGCATCGAGGACTTCCTCTGCGATGGGATCATACACGTCAAGATGGAGAGGGTGGATGATGTTAACATCCAGCGAAGGATAAGATGTGTCAAGATGCGCGGAGCCAACCATAGACCGCACTTCTACTCTCTCATGTTCAGCAATGGAGAGTTCCAGGTCACGAAGGTGCTCAGCGAGGTTTGAGCTCACAAGTATCATTTTGATATTTTGTCTGGCCTGGGCACTCCGGTGCTCATAGTAGCGGTAATGCCTGGATCAGGGACACTATCCAACGGATTCAGTATCTCTTCTCTTACTATCATCCCATCCTCGATGTGAAGGATGCGACTGGTAGATACTTGACTATAGCTCCATTTTTGCATCAAGTGTCCAGTATTTTGTTTGTAGCACCTAACCCGCGCAGTCTCCCTAAACCATTATCCATATTCACTCAAATAGTTTTGTGGTGGTAGAACTACAATCTCCAGTGATACCTGGCCGGGTTTGAACATGATGCCTGGCTTGGCTAAAAATAAACCAAAAGCTATATCTACGGCCTGTTCTATCAGCACATAATGATGCCAGAAAGGCGCCAGGAAATGGATAGCGCCGAGAAGAAGTTCAGCTCTCTGCTGGACAGGCGTAACGAGCTGAACGCTGCCTCCAAACAATTGCAAGATGAGAGACGTGGGCTTTTTGACCAGAAAGAGTTTCTTTTCAAGGAAATGGATCAGCTTAAAAATGCTCGCAACGATGCTAATTCTAAGATCCAAGCTCACAAAAAAGCCCGTAACCAGTACCAGAAACTTGCTAGAGCTAAAATTCAGGCCAAGAAAAAGAAAGTTGGGGACGTACACAGCAACCTGGTGGAAACCATAGAGGTCACCAAGGCCGACATCAGGATGATGGAGATCACCCAGGAGACCAGGGGGATGCCACTTGATGCCGAGAATGAACTGCTGGACAAGATCAGGCTCGGCAGGGTCGAGATCAAAAGACTTGATGGAATGCTCAGAGCTCAAGTGGACATAACCAAGGACATCGAGAACCTTGATGCATCCATCACAGAGCTATTTGGAAAGTCTGATGAGGAGCATCGCAAGCTCGTAGAGCTTTCTGAAGAGTGGGGAAAGCATCAGGACAGGATCAAGGTCATATCTGGCGAGATGACCCATCTGTTGGGCGAGGCAAGGAAGAAGAGCGAAAAGATCAACAAGATCCGAGCCAGTGCAGATGAGTTTCACAACAAGGCCATGGAGATGAGGGAGAAGGTATTCGCCATCAGAAAGGAGAGAAGGGACGAGGCAAAGGCTGCAAGAGCAGTGGTAAGCGAGCATAACAAGGCTGCCAGGAGTGCCCTTCAGGACGAGAAAGAGATAAAAAAGAAAGAGGACGATATTGTTGCTTTGCTAATGAAAGGCGGCAAGATAGAGCTGGGTGGCTATTAGTTCATACACCGATTATTTGGGTATTCATGTTCAAGGATCCAGTTTAAGGTTCCGTTCAAAAATCGCCGACCGAGCATCTGAGATTGGAAACACATAGGAGGGTAGTAAATGAAAGCTGTGATACTGGCTGGGGGCAAGGGAACACGTCTGATGCCACTGACCGAGAACAGGCCAAAACCGTTGATACCGGTTGTTGGGCTTCCCTGCATCGACTACGTGATAAGATCCCTTGTTGACGCCGGATTCAAGAAGATAATAATCACCACTGGCTACATGTCGGATACCCTGATCCAGAGCATCGGAGATGGTGCCAGATACAATGCCAGCATACTTTATTCCTTCGAGGAGGAAGCCATGGGCACCGCCGGAGCCATTCGAAAGGTGGGTGCTTATCTGGATGACACTTTCGTGGTTGCAAGCGGGGATGTATTGGCGGATGTGGACATCCGTTCCCTATACAACCATCACAAATCGAAAAAGGCCCTGGCAACTATGGCTCTGACCGAAGTGGATAACCCAACCGAGTTCGGGATAGTAGGATTGGATGATGATGGACTAATAGTACGATTCAAGGAGAAGCCCAAAAAGGAGGAAGTATTCTCCAACCTCATAAATGCAGGTATCTACGTGCTGGAGCCCAGTGTGCTGGACTACATTCCTGAGAACACCAAGTACGATTTCTCAAGGCAGGTGTTCCCTGCCATTCTAAAGGATAAATTGGGACTGCATGGAAAGGCAATTCCTGGGCTTTGGAGGGACATTGGCCGACCCTCCGACCTGCTGGGTGCCAGCATCGATGTCATCAAGCGCACAAAACAGAAGTCCAAGCCATTCGAGAAGCGCAAGACCGTTAAGGTCACAGGAAAGGTACTGGTTGGCAAGAACGTTAAGGTAGGAGACAAGGTCTCGCTCAAAGGACCCTGCTACATCGGCGACAACGTCAAGATAGGCAATGGCTCGATCGTTTCCAGCTCCTGCCTGTACTCCAACGTCGATGTGGACAAGGATACCAAGATCAATGGCTCCATCCTGCTGGAGAACGCGTATTTGGGCTCCAGTTCAGAGGTCAAAGATTCCATCATCGGAAGGGGCTGTAGAGTGGAAGAGGACGTAGAGGTCGTAGACTCCATAATAGGAGATCTGGTCACGCTGAACAAACACTCTAGAATCTTGAACGCCAATATATTCCCATCAAGGTCCTGATGAGGCCATCAACATCTGATAGGTATCAAGATATCTTGCTTCTTCCAGAACCTCTCTTCCATAACCTATTTTTGAAGAACTTTGTATGTCATATATATTAGGTAAAGCTTAAGTATTGACATCCTTAATATGTAGGTTCCCACCCCTGGTGAAGCAATGAGCGACCCTCTGGAGAACAATGCAGGGCCGGACAAAGAGCCGGTTCCGGACGTAGCCGAATGGATCAAAGACCAACCATTCATCACTACTGCTGATATTGAGATCCCTACCAGCCTCCTTGAGCAGGTCATAGGCCAGGACGATGCCGTTGTTGTGGTTAGAAAGGCTGCGGAGCAAAGAAGACACGTCATGCTTCTAGGCGATCCTGGTACTGGGAAATCGATGCTGGCTCACTCCATGACCGAGTTTCTCTCTCCTGAGGAGATGGAGGACGTAATTGCCTATCACAACCCTGAAGACCCGAACGAGCCCAAGATTAGGGTGGTGCCAGCTAGCAAGGGCAAGGACATCGTCAATGCCCAGAAAGCCGAGGCAAACAGACGCAAGGAACAGAAGGCCAGCATGCTCATGACCATTGTGTTCATGATAGTAGGTGCGGCCATTCTCTTTTCTTTCAGGCCGGATGGCAATGGTGGATTGGGTTTTGACCCAATGATACTTATCATGGGAATTTTTGCCGCAGCCATGGTTTTCATGGTCATGAGATACCCTTCCATGCGAAAGGATACTTTCATGGTGCCTAAACTCCTTCTAAAGAGGGATTTAAACGAGGCCGCTCCCTTCATAGATGCTACCGGGTCACACGCAGGCGCACTGCTGGGAGACGTCAAGCACGACCCGTTCCAGAGCGGTGGTCTTGAGACCCCGGCGCATGAGAGAGTAGAAATTGGCGCCATACACAAGGCAAGCAAGGGAGTTCTTTTCCTAGACGAGATCAACATGCTCAAGATGGAAAGCCAGCAGAGCCTCCTGACCGCCCTTCAGGAAAAAGAATTTCCAATAACAGGTCAGAGCGAGAGAAGCTCAGGCGCCATGGTCAAGTCCGAACCGGTGCCTTGCGATTTCATCATGGTAGCGGCAGGCAACCTTGATGCTATGGAGGGGATGCACCCGGCTCTCAGATCAAGAATTCGGGGTTATGGTTACGAAATATACATGAAGAACTCTATGCCCGATACCCTGGATAACCGCAAGAAGCTCATCCGCTTCGTTGCCCAGGAAGTTGTCAAGGACAAGAAGATCCCACACTACTCGAAGATGGCAGTTGGCGAAATCATCCACGAGGCACAGCGCAGGTCCGGCAGACGCGGTCATCTTACAATGCGACTAAGAGAGCTTGGAGGTCTTATCAGGGTGGCTGGTGACGTTGCCCAGGAGCAGAGAGCAAAGTACGTGACTCTCAAGCATGTGTTGCAGGCCAAAAAGATAGCAAAGCCACTGGAGCAGCAGATCGCCGACCGTATGATAGAACACAGTAAGGATTACGACCAGGTAATAGTAGAGGGTGCCGAGGTTGGAATGGTAAACGGCCTGGCAGTCTACGATAGCCAGACTGGCATGGCCGAGTACTCAGGCCTGGTGCTCCCAATAGTTGCCGAGATCGCACCTGCGTTATCCAAGGATGGCGGCAGGGTCATAGCAACAGGCAAACTGGGAGAGATGGCAAAGGAGTCTGTTCTCAACGTTTCGGCACTCATCAAGAAGAATACCGGTGAGGACATCAACAAGTACGACATTCACATCCAGTTCGTCGGGTCAAGGGACGGCACCGATGGAGATTCGGCATCAATATCTGTGGCAACTGCCATAATATCCGCACTGGAGGACATCCCTATAGACCAGAGCGTTGCAATGACTGGTTCGCTAAGTGTCCGTGGCAAGGTACTCCCGATCGGTGGAGTTACTGCAAAGGTGGAGGCAGCAGCAGAAGCTGGCATCCGCAAGATCATCATCCCAAAGGCCAATCAGAAGGACCTGATGATCGAGACAAAGTACAAGGACAAGGTCACAGTAGTTCCGGTGGAGACGCTCAACGAGGTGTTGGAACACGCACTTATTGGAGGAGCCAAGAAACAGGGTCTCATGGAGAAGCTGGCAAAGCTGGTACCCAAGCCTGTGGTGAACCTCCCATTGGATGGAAAGAAGGCTACACCGCAATGAGTTGCATTGTTTTGAGTTGAGCGTATTAAAATTCTGGAGTTGGTTGAAGTATGAATGCAAGGGGTCGTGCTTGGCCGGACAGAGGTTGGGAGAAATACACCCACAGAAAATGCTACCAATTCAACAAGGCCTTGCGTCTAACATTCGATGATGGCGATTGCTCCCATTGCAAGGACTACCTGACAACACAGTGCAAGCATCTGGATGAATTCATGGATGCCCTGTGATGCTTTAGGCCATACGACAGATGTAATCACTTGTACGAATTCTTGGATGAACTCTAATAAGTGAACCAAACACACAGTGCAAGCACTGAGGTGAATTTCTGGACGGGCTGTAAGAGTTAGCCAAACAACCTTTTTATCCTCCTGCCCTCATCAGAGTCCAATGAAGCACCAGATGTCGGGCTTTGATGTTGCTGCCCTGGTAAGGGAGTTGGATGTACTAACAGGTGCATATGTCACCAAGATATGGCACCGCCCCCCTGACCAGTTGCTTATCAGGCTGAACCTGCCAGGAACAGAGGGTAAGCACAACCTGCTCATCGACACTAAAAAATGGATGGGGCTTGTCAAAGAACCTGGGCAGAACCCTACAGCTTCCACTACTTTTGCGATGCTGCTACGCAAGGTGCTCGGAAACGCCAGGATCGTCTCCATTACACAGCATTCCTTTGACAGGGTTGTCACTATCAAAATATCCAAGGACCAGGAGTATTCCCTGATGGTGGAGCTGTTTGGTGATGGGAACATCATACTGGTCAATGCCGAAGGAACGATAATTGCTCCCATGCGAACCCAATCATGGCGCCACAGGCAGTTGAGGCCGAAGCACACCTATTCCTACCCCCCCTCAAGGTTCAACCCGGTCGAGGCCGATACCAGTTGTATCCTGGAGATACTGGAGAATGGGGAAAAGGACCTGGTCAGGACCCTTGCAATGGATGTCAATCTTGGAGGGATATATGCTGAAGAGGTCTGCTACCTTGCGCAAGTTGAGAAGGACACTGCCATTGCTGAAGTTCCCCCTGGAAAGCTTGAAGAGGTCTCAAAGCTCGTAAGAGAGGTGCTGGGCAGGCTGGAAACGCCAGTTGCGTTCCTGGTTGCAAACCCAGACCAGAAAACTCAGCCTGAGAACGATGACCCAGACCAGAAAGCGGAATCCGGAGATGAGGGCACAGACCAACAACCGCAACCCGAGGATGAGGGCGCAGATGACCAGGACCAGCCCGAGGATGAGGAGAATGCCCAAAAAGCACAATCTGAAGATGAGGGCGCTGGCGACAAAGGTCAGCCCGAGGGTGAAGAAAATGGCCAAAAAGCGCAATCCAAGGGTGAAGACACAGACCAGCAAGGCCAGTTCGAGGGTGAGGAGACTGCCCAGAAAGCGCAACCCAAAGAAGATAGCACAAGCCATCAAAAACAACCCGAGGCTGATAGCACAGACCAAATAGGACGATTTTCTGATGTGGTGCCGATCCATCTGGATATGCTTTCAGACAGGTTGGTTGAGAAGCGCGAGAGCCTCAGCCAGGCGTTGGAGGAGTACTTTGCCCAGCTACCAGGAGCGCAGGTTGTA
>JAUVCJ010000065.1 GCA_030595765.1 Thermoplasmatota archaeon
CGGCATCCAGGCAGATGATTACGAGGATAACAGTTGGGATGATGGCGCCAATGGCAATTACTGGACTGATTATTCCTCAGCTGACAGGAACGGCGACGGCATTGGTGACGAGCCCTATGTCATTGATGATGATTCCAAGGACAGGTACCCGGCAATGGCGGCCTGGGCCAACCCTGGGTATAAGGACACTGTTCCGCCCAGCCCTGTCAACAACCTCATAGTTGCCAACTCGACCAGCACGTACGTGGAGTTGAAATGGACAACAAGTGGCGATGATGCCATGGGAGGCCTAGCCTCAAAATATGTTGTCAAGTACCGAACCACTGGCCCTATACTGACCGAGCTTGCCTGGGCGACCGCTACCGAGTACGACCAATCATGGGTGCCCATTGCTCCAGGGCTCAACGAGACACGCAGGCTAACAGACCTCAATCCCAACACACCCTACTGGTTTTCCATCAAGGTGCTTGATGAGGTACCGAACAACTCTAGCCTTTCCAACAGCCCCAACAGCATGACTGAAATAATCGATGTCATCCGCCCTGGTCAGATATTCCCTCTATCTACTTTCAACCCATCCAGCCGTTCCGTAGATCTCAGATGGACAGCAACAGGAGATGATGGCACCTTGGGAACTGCAGACAAGTACGAGGTTAGGTATTGCGACAACTCTGGCTTCAATGTCAACTGTCCCATTTACACAGCTACAGCCTGGAATGTTGCAGATGAGTTTGACCAGACATGGAATCCAAGAGCTCAAGGAGAGCAGGAGACCCATACCGTGGACGGACTGGACACCGATACCGATTACTGTTTTGCAATAAAGGCCGTTGACGAGGCTGGCAACATTGCCATTTTTAATTTCGATAGCCCCTGCATGTCCACCCTGGTCCCTGGCGAGGGGCAGCCGGTACATAACTGGGAGAGGAACGAGCATTATGATTCCATTCAGGATGCCATCAATGATGCCGAGGCTCATGGGTGGAGCGGTGACCACATCGCAGTTGACGACCATATCTACAGAGAGGTAATAACCATCCCGCTGCCCCTGTTCATCGATGGCGAGAGCCAGGGCGGCACGATCCTTGAATCCAGAGAATTCTGGGACTATACCATTCTTATCCAGGCCAATGGAGTTGTCATCCAGAACCTGACACTGAAGAGGATCAATGCTGATGAGGACGATGATCTTGCTGCTACGACCGGCATCGTAATGGATGGAACAGTCAGTACCAGACTGGAAAATCTGACCCTGCGCGAATACCATTATGGAGTTGGGATGTACAAATCCACTGGCACTTACATGAGACACGTTGAGATGAATGAGATATGGCGGCACGCATTTGATTTTGATTCGGTCAATTCCCCTACCTATTATGATCACGACATCGATAGCAGCAACCGTTTCCAGGGCAGGGACATCAAGTATTTCTTTGAGAGAACAACCCCGACCCAATACAACAGCATGGTTGCAGGCACTCTGATACTGGCCTACTCCAGCAATCAGGAGTTTAGAGAGCTGAACATGGTGATTGCTGACCAGATCCTGCTGGTTGGCTCTGATTACAATTCCTTCACAGGGGTCAATCTGGAAAGATACAAGGAATACAAGCAAGAATGGGGCACCTACGGAGTGCATGTGATAGAGTCTCATAACAATTTCTTCAACTGGCTCAATATCTCTGATTACGCCGATGGAATATACAATCACAACTCCAACAGCAACATCTACCTTAATTCCAATTCCTCATTCAATACTGTGGGTCTTTACATTTACGGCAACAGCATCACGGTTCAGAACTGCGGCTTCTACAACAACGATCACTATGGCCTGAAGATCAGCACATCATCCAATGACCTGACCATCGACACATCCAACGTTGTCAATGGCAGGCCTGTATATTACTACGAAGACCCTGTTGGAATAACAATTGAGAACATAGTGGCTGGGCATTTTACTGTGATAAACGGAGATGGCTTGACGATAAGGAATGTGAAGGTGATAAACGGAGACGGTATCAATATGCCAGGTCTAACATCCTCTCATGTGAGTAACATCAACGCCAGCGGCAGGAATGGCATATCCATCACCCTCAGCACCGACAGTTACTATGAGTTCCTCTACGCCTATTCAAATCGTGGAGACGGCATACACCTGCAATACATTTCTCAGAATACCGTGTTCAGGAACCTCTCCAGCTCCTATAACAAGCAGGGAGTTGTTGTTTCTTCAAGTAGCATCCATCTTGATAATGTCAGAACAGCTCAAAATACGATAGTTGGAATAACTCTCTACTATAGCGATGTGACCCTTACCGACGCAATATCTAGGAATAATCCAATAGGCCTGAATATCTTCTTGGTTGACGATTCCGTTTTCGATAACATCCAGATCATCGGCTCAACTTTTATCGGGCTTAAAATTGAAAATTCTGATGGTAACGAGCTTAGAAACATCATCATCCAGACCGGAACCTCAGATGGCTTGAACCTGTATGGCTCTGATGATAACCAGTTTACATACCTCTCCATTACAGGTGCAGATTACAACATCCAGTCCTACCGCTCGGACAGGAACATCGTTTATAATTCCACACTCTCTGGCGCTCACGAAAGGGATGTGTCAATGTCTGGAGACGGCGATCTTGCTCTCATTAACACCAGCTTCAACCCGGCTAGCATCCAATTCTCTGACCCCGACCCCAATCTACTGATAGGCTACTTCCTTGATGTCCGGGTCAGGGACAGTGTTGGAAATGCGATACCCGGAGCGCAAGTGATTGTCAAGGACAAAACTGCTGCAACGAAGCATGATGTTCTGACTGATTCTAAAGGCATGGTAAGCTCTCTGGAGGTCATATACCAGCTTAGAAGGCAATCCGGCACCATAGACTACAGCCCTCATAACGTTGAGGTCAAGAGCAGCGGGTACACCAATGCCACCTCGGTGACAATGAGCGAGAACAGATATATGGAGATGTGGCTGGCCTACGAGCAGATCTATACCGTACACAACCCAGCCAGAGGAACCCATTACTACACCATCCAGAGCGCAGTGGACGACCTGGAGGCCAATGCTTGGGCAGGCGATGTGCTGGAGGTGGATGACGGGGTGCACTGGGGTGACGTGATCATTACTTCTCCTATCACGTTGATAGGCCAGAGCAGGGACGGTACCATTCTTGAGGATGTTGTATTATACATCCAGAGTACCGAGAATGTTTCCATCCAGAATATGACTCTTCAGCGAACTAACGCTGATGGCTACACATACGGAATCGAATCCCACTACGTCACGAACATCTCCTTGGAAAGGCTCAATATAAGGAACCACGACGTTGGAGTCTACTTCTACGAGACCGACAACGGCCTTCTAGACCAACTGGACATGTCAAGAACGGGAGATACATTATCGACCCACGGCATCAACTTGTACAACTCGGATAACAACGAGATAAGCAACATTGATTTTTCGAGATATGGCTATGGAATATACCTATACGCTTCACACAATAACAACATCCATAATGGTACAGCCCACAGCATCCGTGGTTCCTATGGGTATTTCAGTGGGGATGGAATATACATTTCATCTTCAGATTATACGACAGTGAGGGATTTCAATGTCAGTGGATTCGGCACTGGTTTTTACACATCATCCAGCAGCGACCACACCTCATTCAGAAACATGAATGTATCTGGTAATAATTTTGGAGCCACATTATCCGGCTCATTCAATCTATTGGAGGATTGTATATTCTCAAATAACGAGGCACGCAATCTTGATATTGGCTACAACGGCCCCAGCATAATAAATCAATCCAACCTGATTAATGGAATGCCGATTCATTACTACTTCAATGTGAACGGGCTCTCACTCTCTAACATTGTTATCGGGCATCTGACGATTTACGACAGCGAGAACATCACCATCAGCGACGTTGATATACTGGATGCTGACGGGGCGAAATTCATGAATATTTCAAATTCTCTCATATCGAATCTGAACTCCACCCGGAATTACTTGGGAGTGTATGCCAATTTGAAAGACTATATCGGTGTTTTTGATTCAGAAAACGTCACTTTCCAGAACATCCAGACCTACAACAACATATACAATGGCTTTTTCCTCTCGGCAGATTCATCTTCGATACTTTTGGATGGGCTTCATTCAGCCGGAAACGGGAGAACAGGCCTACAGATGTCCGGTGAGCACTTTTCGGCTCGCAACATTGCGGTTTCAAACAATACTAGGTACGGCCTGTATGTATTCAGTTCCCGTGGTGGGCTGACCATCGAAGACGTGGTCGCCCAAAACAACAGAGAATATGGCATCTCCTTCAGCAGTATGGACGGAGCGACCGCCCAAAGGATCACCATCCTGGACCAACCCTACTTCTCAAACGGCCTGGGTCTGCAATACTGTGATAATAACCTATTCAAGGACATATCAATATCGAATGGGGGATACACAGGCTTGCTTGCCTATTATCCGCAGAATAATATTTTTGAAGATCTAACGATACAGGGATATCGATCAACGTTGACCATAAGCTCGCGCCTTTCCTATGGCTCCAATACTATAACCAATTCCTCTCTGGGAACTGGTGTTGAAAGCAACATCACATTGGCCTCTGGTGCATCAATCGATTTCATCAACACCACAGCCGAATACGATCAGACGTTATTCTCTGTACCCGACTCCAAACTGACCGTATCCCACTACCTGGACATCTATGTCTATGACTCTCTAGGCTTCCGCATACCAGGTGCCCAGGTCATGGTCAACGACACCTTTGGAGCCAATCTCTACACTACCACCACCGATAACGACGGTTGGATCCGTGACCTGATTGCGGTTGGCATGACTATGAACTCCACTGGCACATACCACCAGACCCCGCATAATGTTCGGGCAAGCTATGCTGGAGAGTCAAGCTCCAGCGCGGTCACAATGGATCAGAAACGCGTGGTCAGCATCCAGCTTAACGTGGTACAGGACATGACAAAACCCGCTGCGATCACTGACCTGTGGGCAGGTGAGGCTACCGAGACCACCATGAACCTTACCTGGTCTGCTCCTGGAGATGACAACCTGACAGGGGATGCCAACTCGTATATGGTGCGGTATTCGTCCGAGGGTCCCATAGATTCGGAAGCCAACTGGACAGCTTCGACTGTCTTTGTTCAATCCTGGGTTCCTGTAGGTGTGAACCTAACAGAGGATCGAATGGTAACTGGTCTGGTTCACGACACCACCTACTGGTTCGCTGTCAGAGCATCAGATGAGCTTGACAACCTTGGCAACCTATCCAATTCTCCATTTAACACAACAGTTCTGGCGGACCTTATTCCTCCAGGGGCTATCACTGCCCTGGTTGCAGATGGCCCGACCCAGAACTCAGCGAACCTGACCTGGACCGCTCCTGGTGATGATGGCCAGCTTGGGAACGCCAGCTCCTATCTCGTTCGCTTCTCATCCAATGGCCCCATTGATGACCAGCCAGCCTGGGATGCAGCAACGGATTATATTCAGTCATGGGTGCCTCTGGAGCAGGGACAGACCGAGACCAGGACCATTACCGGGCTCAACCCGATGACAACCTACTGGTTCTCTGTTCGGGCAAATGACGAGGTCCCAAACACTGCTGACCTTTCCAATTCCCCAAGCACTGCAACGGACTCGGTTCCGGGGTTGATACGCAATCTTGACCAGATGACCGACCATCCCACCATTCAGGATGCAATTGATAATGCCAACTCTGGAGATCGGATACTCGTAACCAGGGGAACTTATACCGAGAACGTTGTGATAGACAAGCAGGTGATCCTTATCGGTGAGGGCAGCGGGGTCGTTTCATTGGATGCAGCCAGCTCCACAGACCCCGCCCTCACCGCAACCTCCTCCTTCACTGCTAGCGGATTCAGCGTTGGTGGAGGGTCTCATGGCCTGGAGGTTATCGGTGTGAGTGCTACACTTGCAGACATGAGCCTTTCTGGAAGCGGCAACGGACTTAAGGCAAAGGGCGCCGCTGTCGTCTCTCTCGAGGACGGCCTTATATGGTCAACTGGCTCCCATGCTCTGTATCTAACAGACACCTCAAGCGCTACCCTCGTCAGGGTCGGCATCCCCCAGGCAGGCCTTAGCGCCATCTTCCTGACCTCTTTCTCAGGCGGCATCACTGTCTTGATGGAGAACTGCACCATCAGCGCTGCACCGCAAACAGACATCGTGATGGACTACGCTGTTGCCCCCCACGTCATCACCATGATCAATACAACCTTTGATAAATCTGATGTTAGCATCAGAGCCAGCACATCTTCCTCGATCACTCTGCTGTGGTACCTTCATTTCCATGCTGAAGACCTTGCAGGCAACCCCATGGATGGCAAGAACTACTGGGTGAACGACACCGATTCCAACGTGATCCAGCAGGGCGTCATTGGGGAGAACGGTGATGTGGCTTGGGTCCTTGCTGAGGAATACACCCAGGACATCAATGGAATTGTGAGCTCAACCCCGCATAAAGTGACGATCAAACGCAGGGATGTTCATGGCTTTACCAGCGTGACCATGGACCAGAATAAACAGGTTACAGTAATATTGTCTGTGGACACCACTCCATCAGGCCCGGTCTGGAACGATGAGCAGGACAAGTACTACGATACCATTCAAGAGGCAGTTGATGATGCGCAGGTTCATGGCTTCAAAGGAGAGCATATCTACGTAGCGGCTGGGATCTATAACGAATCCGTGATCATCAATAAAACAGTGTACCTCTTAGGAGACGGCTCAGACGTGACCTATCTTGATGATATCCCGTTAGGGTATGGCTTTTTCATAGATGCAGGCGGCGCAGATGTGACCATCTCGGGATTCAGCATCAACGGCACTCAGATAGGAGTACATGTCAATGACTCCGACCCAATATCCTACATAGTCATAGAGAACAACGAATTCACAAACCTTTCACGAGCCATAGAGAGCGTTGGGAATACAAATTTCACGTTGCTACAGATCTCATACAACACCTTTATGTATAACCAGTATGGGATATATGGTGCTGATTATGCTTACAGCGGTGGCTTTTCAGTGTATCGCAACAGCTTTAGCTTCAACCAGAATGACATGTATTTCAGGAACATCTCCGAGGGAAATAACCTATTTATCCGCAATAACAGTGCCTTGCTTACCACTGACACCTCTCTGCACATTGAGGATGTGTTGCAAGCCACGGTAGAGGGAAACATCATAGAGAGCTCCGGCCTTTTTGGAGCCAAGTTCGTTAACATGGAGTTCCTGATCATGGATAGCAATACATTCGGCGGCATAACCCAGCTGGATAATTGCAGGAACTTCACAGCCAACCTAACTCAGGTATATGAAGGACTGGTGCTGACCAATTCTTATAACATAACGTTTAGAGACCTGGAATTGTTTCACCCAATGCTGCGAGGGATAATGCTCACAGGTTCACACAACAACACATTCATCAATGTAACTTTCGACAACGGGTATGGGAACGGCATTGTGGTCCTCAACAGCGACAACAACACCTTCGACCAGGGTCACATGCAGGACGTAGATACTGGCTTTACCATTACCAATGGCAGGAACAACACATTCACCAATATCGACATCCATTCAGCTAATACTGGCATCAAGTTGAATACCGGAGCAGAGTACAACACTTTCAACGAGATACTAATCGCACACCAATCCCACGTTGCTGATGTCCTAGTGCACCTGGATGGAGCCAATCATAACACAATTATGAACATCAATCAGGGACATCTTTCCGATACGGTTGGATGGGCTGACCAGGCCATTGTACTTACCAACTCTCAATTCAATTACTTTGAGGAGATGAATGCCCATCCCTCCTTTACAGGCATCAACCTGACCAACTCTCACAATAACACCTTCCATGGGATGTACTTTAGAAGCCATTTTGAAACTACCATCTGGATAGACGATTCAAATTGGAACGTCCTGACCACCGGAAAGGTCATGGACAGCGTTGAGAAGGGCATTGTGGTCAGAAATTCAGACTTCAACCTTGTGGCTCTGTTCATTTTCCAGAATATAAACCATACCTTTTTGGAGGTTCAGAACTCCAATAACAACACCTTCGGGAGTATATCTGTTGCAACGAGCGAGTATGGCATCAGATTTTCCGATTCCCACCACAATGGAGTTTGGCAGGTGTATATCCAGGGTTTGGTCGATGAGGATGCGATCTATCTGCATAACTCCGATAACAACTGGATAAACACGTTCACGGTGGCAGGCGCCTGGCTTGGAGCACATCTTGAAACCTCGGATAATAATCTGCTATATAACCTGTGGATGGGCGACATCATCCACATGGGCTTGTTCCTTGATGCTTCCACTGGCAACGAGATTGATGGCCTACAGGTTGAGGGCGCTGAGTACGGCGCATTTTCCATCACTCCTGCAAAGGGTAACACGATTCGCAACGTAGAGCTTACCAACTGTCAGCGCGGAATATGGTTGGTTGGAGCCTCAGGTGATGTGGTCTATGGAGGTACCATCGAGAATACCACTGAGAACCCGATCCGCCTTATCCAGAGCGACAATGTGACCGTAGGCGGCCTGACATTGCGGAATAACCCATCGGCCGCCGTGATGCTGGTTCAGTCGCCAGACATCAGGTTTGACAGACTTCACATCACTGATAGCCCAGAAGCCTTCAATTTGGATAATCTGAGCTCTGGGCTCAAGATATACAACTCAAGTCTGGAAGCCGTTGTATTGGATCTGAACATTCCTGCGGGCATGTTGATTCAGCTCATCAATTCCACATTCGACTCCGCAAAGGTGCTCTTTGGGGACTGGAATTCCGAGTACCAAGTGTTCTGGCTCCTAGACGTTCTTGTGAACAATAACGTAGGTGAGCCAAACCAAGCCCCGATCGGAAACGCTGAGATCCGGATACGCAACCGCTTTAATACTCAAGTGTACCAGTGCTTCACCAACTCATTAGGCTTCTCCATGTACATCGAGCTTATGGAGTACAGGCTCAACGGCACTCTTTCCCAGCCTCATTACTTCACCCCACATGGCCTAAAGGTCACGTATGGTGGGAAGACCAAAGACATATCTCCTCCACTTTACATGGATCATAGCCAGTTCCATGAGGTGATAATGGAAGAAGACCGGCCTGTGGTTCAAGATTTGAAACTGACCTATGACACTTTGATAAACCGGACCCAGAGGCAAGAGTTCTTTCTAAACGTCAGTGATATCCAGACTCCTGAGGACGTCCTGAACGTTTCCATCACGCTACTAATGCCTGACGGCAACATTACATATATCATGCTGAACTATACCGGCGGAGGCGCTCCCAAAGGGTACTGGTTTGGTAATATAATCTTTAATAAAACAGCACTTATTGGGAATTATACAGTCAATGTGACAGTCACTGATGAAGCCCTGGCTCAAGGGTGGTTCGAAACCCTGCTGGTAGTGGCAAACAATCTCCCAGTAGCGTTTAACCTGCCACCGCTCTATAATGATACCGTGCCAGACCTCACTGTCCCTGAGGATTCCCCGATATCCGTGGATCTCAATAACAGCAAAAGCGACATTGAAGATGAGTCTGAGAATCTTACCTGGTACGTACACGACTTTGACCCATTGGCGATAGCCTACTACGACGTGGATCAGCAGAACGGGACCTTTGTGTTCTACCCGGTTCAAGACAACGACGGCCTGACAACGGTGGTGATGAGGCTCAACGATACTGACAATGGCTCGGTGCTGGTGAACATGGTGCTGAACTGGACCTCGATAAATGATGCTCCATATCTGATCGGAAGCGTAATAAATTTCACCCTGGTAGAAGACACCAAAAACGATACCGTCATCAACATGTCACATCTCTTTTTCGATCCTGACAATGTCTCGTTGCAGTACTCCGTTATTAGCGTACTATATCCTGGCTCTTTAATCGTCATCGACCCCAATAACACAACTGGCCAAACAATAACAAGTTCGGCACTGAACAGAAGTGGGAATGACACCCTGATAGTTTGTGTCACTGACGGCCTTACTGCGCCGGTATGCACCATACCCTTCAATGCTACGATACTTGCGAGAAACGACCCTCCAGAGGTTTTGAACTACACAATATTCATCAACATGACAGAGGACGTACCTTTGGTCTTTGACCTTGGCATCATGTTCTATGATTCTGATTCCTGGCCGTTGTTCTACGATTACCAGATAACGGACTTTTCCATTCACATAGACCCATTGACCAACCTGACCACACTCATTTCCCCCTCGAACTGGTCTGGAGAGATCAGAATAAGATACTATGCAACTGAC
>JAUVCJ010000136.1 GCA_030595765.1 Thermoplasmatota archaeon
CGTAGACGCTGTTGGTTGCGTAGCTGTTCGTAACCGTGCCATCGTTACGCCCCACGAGCCCACCGCCAAAACTTCCGCTGACGCTGCCTCCTGCGTAGCTGCCCATGACCGTGGCAGTATTGTGTCCCACGAGCCCGCCAACATTACTTCCGCTGATGTCGCCTTCTGCGTAGCTGTTCGTGACCGTGCCGTCGTTCCATCCCACGAGCCCACCAACATAAACGGCTCCGGCCACGAAGGTGTTCACTAAGCTTAGGTTTGAAACACTAGCACCGTTGTCTAGGCACCCGAATAGTCCCACGTAATTCTCGGTCGAGCGGTTGATGAACAGACCCGTAATTGTGTAGCCCTGGCCGTTGAATGTGCCTGTGAACAGGTCTGTGTTATCACCGAGTGGTAGGAAGCCAGCGCCCAAATTCCAGCCATCTGTAAGGTCACCAGTAAAATCATTTGCGACTATGTAATCTCCATCAAGGTCAAACCTGACATGATTGAGTTCCTGATCATTGGTAATGATATAACTGACTGCAACATTCTTACCAAACACTGGATACTCGGTTTTATCCAATTTTACATACCATATCCAATTTAGGTCCCAACCTGCTTCGTAGAAATTTTTTATGCCCTTCATCCCTTTGGTTTTCTTGCCAATCCCCCCATCGCTGGTGAGTTGACCTGAAGTCTCATTGTCCCAGAAGGAATCGGTAATGGTTCCAGTATTGTTCCCTGCAAAGCCTCCGATATCAGTGCCTGTTCCAGCCACTGCTCCTGTGCTGTAGGAGTCATCGATGGTTCCAGTGTTGTTGCCAACAAAACCGCCTATCTGCGAATCACCAGAAGCTGGTCCGTGGCTATATGTGTTCTTGATCGTTCCATCATTAAGCCCGACAACGCCGCCTGTTTGATTGGCTCCCGTTACCGCCCCAGTGTTAAAGGATGTTTCAATGATCGAGCCAACTTCATTATGACCCACGATGCCGCCAATATTATTGCCAGATCCCGTCACACTCCCATGATTTGTAGTGTCAGTGATCGTGCCGCCATCATTCCAGCCAACGATGCCACCAACATTATCATTTCCATTGGCATTCCCGTAATTGACCAAATCTGTGATGGCGCCGGTAGCGTCAATATATGCTGCAAAGCCCCCAACATAATTGATCCCGCTGGCATTTCCTGTGCTGGTGCCGTTCGTGATACTTCCGCCAGAGTATTGGTATCCGATGAATCCGCCAATATAATTAGATCCGTTAGCATTTCCGGAGCTGTAGCAGTTCATAAGGGTGCGATGGCTGATCCCTACAAAACCGCCGACATAAGAACTAATGGCACCGGTAGCTATGGCATCTCCTGAGCTATATGAATCCGAGATAGAGCCACCATCAAAATTACCAACAAATCCGCCGATGGCTTCACTGTTGGTACCCAATCCCTCTGCATTTCCTGTGCTGTAGGAGTGAGAGATGGTACTGGTGTCACCATTTCTACCTACAAAACCGCCGATATAAGAACTAAAGACACCAGTACCATATGCATTCCCAGTGCTGTAAGAGTCAATGATCGCACCCACACCGTTATTTGCTCCAACAAAGCCTGCTACACCATTAAATTCCCCGAAAGCAGAACCAGTGCTGAAACTGTTTGTGACAACTCCTCTATTCTCTCCGATAAAACCACCTATTGTATACAAACCGGTGGTATCCCCGGTGCTCGAACCATTCGTTATAATACCGCCATCGTCATTGTACCCTGCGAATCCTCCGGCATAATTATTGCTGGCATTGACCAGTGCATTACTAGAGGCATTGTCAATAGTTCCTGTGTTGTATCCTACCAGGCCTCCCACATAATCATTTCCATATACATAGTGGATGCTAGCAAGGCCACGAATTTCCTTTTCTGAGAGTGCTCTATCGAATATGGCTACTTCGTCCATTGTCCCATTAAAGTAAAAATCTGCTGCTGCTTCTGACCTACCGGCTCCAAATCGAGCCCCCGCACCAGTATTCTTCGCAAAGACCGAGGTTACTGGGCCTGCCGCCAGCTCCCCGTTCTCGTACAAGTACATATTGGTACCATCATAAACCGCTGACAGATGAACCCATGTATTATTTATCACTGGGCCGCCAATAACAGTTCCCCATCCAGACCCAGTCCCTATGGAAAACTGCCATTGATTGTCTGGATTTGCATATATCATATACCCGCTCTCTGGAGTAGTATCTCTGGAAGTAATTGGAGACCTAAATCCAGTCCCGCCATTGATCTTCACCCATAGAGTTAATGTGAAAACATCCGGGTTCAATGCCGGATCTTGCCCCACATACACAAAATCATTATCTCCATCGAACCTGCCAGCCCTATCAAGCTTGCCTTCAGCAGTGGTGTTCGCCCCTAATCTGGCATATCCGTGGTTGTCATTGCCAGAAATATCCTTCATTTGGCTTGGTGCATCAAGCCAAAAAGTTTCATTCATTGGCCAATAGGCCACAGGATCCAGGGTAGATGGATACATGTCCTCTTCCAGGTCAGAACTCATTATGCCGTTTAATACACCCTCGCTGTAACCTGCTAAACTGCCTACATAATCTCTACCCGTATTGCGTGGGTTTTCCAGGATAGTGTTCATAATTTCTGAGCTAGAACTGAGATACCCAAAGAGGCCAATGTAGTCCGCTCCTGGGCGGTCAATGAACAGCTCTCTAATGCTGTGAGCCTGGCCATCGAAAGTGCCACTGAACTGGCTTGTCAGGTTGCCTACTGGGATAAACCCATTTCCTATGCTTCCGCCCCACATTTGAGCTGAGTCATTAACTCCCAAGGCAATATTGTCAACCAGTATATAATCCGCAGTCAAGTCCAGCAGCATCAACTGTACTTGGTGGGAGCTGAGTATTTTGGTGTCCCATTCCATTCTTAGAAATGGTCTAGTCATATCATCCACCATCCACCAGTCGTTGTTAAGATCCCAACCATAATTGGTGAAGGTTGTCTCATCGAGCATATTTGCAGTATCCCACCCATTTCCTCCACCATATGAAGTGGCCATTCCTGTGGTATTTACATCCCAAGCAGAGGTGAATACATCAAAATTAAGGCCGCCACCCACAAGGCCGCCTAAACTTGAGCTACCACTGACATTGCCTGATGCATAGCAGTCAATGATGTCATCAGCGCCCATTGCCCCATTAAATCTCCCCACCAATCCTCCGACCTCAGAGCCGCCGCTGACATTGCCAGTGCTGTAAGATCTGTGAACAGGAGCCATGTTCCATCCCACGAGCCCACCAACATAGGAACCACCATGTCCGTTTACATACCCAGACGAATAGGTATTGACTAAGGTGCCTGCATCATTGTTATACCCAACGAGCCCTCCGACATATATGCTCCCGCTTACATCACCAGTGGCAAAGGAATTGGTCAGAAAACCGTTGTTAAAGCCAAAAAGGCCGCCAACATATTGGGCCGAACCGCTCCCAGTGACCGAACTGGTGGCTGCAGCCCTATCAACCGAACCGATGTTCGCTCCTGCCAAACCACCGATATAGGCTGTGCCAGAGACACTTCCTATGGCATAGGAACTATTGAGGGTTCCGAAATTATATCCAACCAGCCCACCTATGGAAGCCCTACCGCTCGTATCGCTTTCCGCAGAGCAGTTCTCAACAATGCCCCTATTGCCACCTACAAGGGCTCCAACCCGGTCATCACCAGAAACAGTCGCATCAGCCAGATTGATATCATGAACCCAGGCTCCGGTATCCAATACTCCAAATAACCCAATATATTGTCTTGACATGTTCTCGATGTACAGACCTGTTATGGTGTAGTCTCCACCATCCAGGGTGCCTGTGAACCTGTTAGCATCATCACCGATTGGTAGAAAACCCTCAAATGCCGTGCCGTTCCAATTCCACCCCGCCGTGGCTGAAGCGTCGATGTCGTTTGCCAGGGTGTAGTTCGCCCCAAGGTCTGCTGTCATGTTCTGCAGATCCCAGACATCCTCTATGATGTATGGATTTCCAACAGAACCGTCACCGATACCGTCAAAATCTCCGTTGACTGCCGAAACGTTATCTGTGGCAACAAAGGACACTGCGGTCAGTTGGGCCATGCCCATAACGATTACTACAATCATGGCTTTCATTTTAGTACTGGTCATCATAATGTTACCTCCTAAAGGAGCAACTATCTTTTCAGAAGAAGCTACGCTGGCTTTTTAGCCTTTCCTACTGTTTTAAGATTTTCCATTAAGCATCAATGCCAAACCATCTGGTCATCAGCCAATTCCCACCTTAAAGCAATTTTTAGCCCGATGAAAGTATCTCATCAAACTCGGCCTGAGTTATAAATTGAGGAGTGTAAGACCCGCCTGCATTGGTGATTTCGGTCATAAAGGCGCGCAGATGGTTTTTTGAGCCCTTGTTAAGCCGACCATATGTTGATATTATGTCTGACTTGTCGGTTTGCGCTGTAAGTTCGTTAAGGTCTTTGATATCAAGGTCTTCAACAGTTGCTCCAACTATCAATGCATCCAAAAGGGATATGTTGCCCTGGGCTACCAGATTCCTATACAATTCATCCAATTCGGATGATGTAAACACTCCATTGGCATCATCCTTTACCGGGTCTTCTATGCCATATCGATCTAAAAGCACCTTTACCGCATCTGTATGGGTTTGTTCGGACTTGGCTATGTTGGTGAAAATATCCACACCCCATTTGGCACCGAGGGTGTTATAAACGTCTCTAGCCAACTTCTCCTCTTCTCGCATCAGAACAAGGCCATCGATTTCCTCAGCACCTAGCTGGGTCGTTTCACCGTTATCTATGCAGCCAGCAAATACTGTCAGGGATAGCAGGAGGATCGACAAAACTGCCAATTGTTTCATCGGAAATTTCATAGTGCTGGGCAACCAGCGTCTGCTATTAATCGTTTCTGTAAAGCTTGTGAGCCCATAAGCTGATGCAATTTGCTCAATCAGCAACTGTATCGAAATGGTTCCGAATTGATATCAAATTAATACCGAAATGATATCGAAATTCGATTCAGCAAACTAGGGGGAGGTGCCGTTCTCAGAGCCCGCCAAGTCCTCTGGTCTTCAGTTCCTGGATCAGGAGCGGAAGTATAGCGTGGAGGTCGCCTACAATGCCATAATCGGCAACTGTGAAGATAGGCGCGACTGGATCCTTGTTAATGGCCACGATTATCTTTGATGGCTCCATACCGGCGCGATGCTGGATGCTGCCGGATATGCCGCAAGCGATGTAGAGCTCAGGCCTTACGGTCTTGCCAGTCTGTCCAACCTGATGGTCCTTGGATATCCAGTCATTCTCGACAGTAGGCCTGCTTCCGCCGACCTCGGCTCCGAGGACATCTGCCAGTTCTTGAATGAGCTTGAATCCTTCCTTGCTACCCAGGCCTCTGCCACCAGACACGATGATCTTGGCATCTTCAAGGTTGACGCCCTTATGCTCGTCCTTGACGATCTCGATTATCCTTGTCAGGAAATCAACATCGGTTACCTCGACCTGGAAATCTATGATCTCGCCAGGTCTTGCATCATCCTTAGGTTTCTCCTTCATGATACCGGGTCTCACCGTTGACATCTGAGGCCGATGGTTTGGGGTCATGATGGTGGCCATTACGTTGCCACCGAATGCTGGCCGTGTCTGGAACAGATTCTTGGTCTCTTCATCAATAGTAAGCTTGGTGCAGTCTGCAGTTAGGCCAGTGCAAAGTCTTTGTGCAACTCTTGGAGCCAGATCCCTTCCGATGTGGGTAGCGCCATAGAGAACTATCTCAGGCTTGGACTGGTTTATCATGTCCACAATGACCTTCGTGTATGGAAGTGTCTGGTAATGCTCCAGCCTGGGCTCGTCAGCAACATAGACCTTGTCAGCACCGTAAGCTACCAGGTCCTTTGCCAGGCCTTTCACGTTGGAGCCGAAAAGATATGCATAGACCTGAGTACCAAGATCGCTGGCAAGGTCTCGTGCAGCGCCTAGAAGCTGGGTTGTCACACTGCTCAGGTGTCCATCCCTCTGCTCAGCAAATACTGCAACTCCATGGTAGGAGGAAATGTCTGCCTCCTCCTTCTCTATTTTGCCCTCCTGGATTATTGCTTCCTGGGGGCATGGCTCCACGCAAGCGCCGCAGTTGGTGCACTTGTCGTTGATGATGGCCAGTCCTTCAACCATATCGATGGCTGCGTATGGGCAGCTACCAACACATATCTCGCAGCCTATGCAAAGCTCTGCAACTACCAGGGTCTTCATGAAACCGACCTCCTTACAACATTCTTTTCTTTAAGCTTGTCAACCAGTAATGATCCAAGTGCCTGGGCACCATCTGCTTCCAGCATCTCGACTGTGCCTTTTGGCTCAGGTGCGAAGGTGCGCTTGACCTGAGTTGGTGAACCATTTAGTCCTATCATGGAAGGGTCTGCGCCAAGGTCTTCAGCAGTCCATACCTGGGTTTTTAGTTCCCTGTGAGCCTTAACTATCCTGCCCATGCGGGGGTATCTTGGCTCGTTAAGATCCTTGATGGCTGTTAGAAGTACTGGGAAACCGACCTCGAGCTTGACGTGGCTATCTTCAAGAGCCCTCTCGACAATGAGCTTATCCCCCTCTTTTTTAACATCACG
>JAUVCJ010000070.1 GCA_030595765.1 Thermoplasmatota archaeon
TGGATCTTCTGCTGGATCTCCTCTTCAGAAAGATTTGAGGTGGCTGTGATGGTGATCTTTTGTTCTTTTTTGGTACCAAGGTCCAGAGCCTTTACGTTCAGAATGCCGTTTGCATCGATGTCAAAGGACACCTCGATCTTAGGAACGTTCCTTGGAGCCGGCGGGATTCCAACCAGGTTGAACCTGCCAAGCGAGATGTTGTCAGCAGCCATCTGCCTCTCACCTTGAAGCACGTGAATTTCCACGCTGGTCTGGCTGTCAGCAGCTGTGCTGAAGGTTTCCTGCTTGTGGGTTGGTATGGTGGTATTCCTCTCGATCATGGTGGTCAGAACTCCGCCATAGGTCTCAACCCCAAGTGTCAGGGGAGTAACATCCAGAAGCACGATGTTATCTACCTCTCCAGCAAGGACCCCACCCTGGATGGATGCTCCCAATGCCACACACTCGTCGGGATTGATGTTCTTATATGGTTCTTTTCCGTAGTATCCAGTTACCAGCTCAACCACTTTGGGCATTCTTGTGGAACCTCCCACAAGTATCACTTTCTGTATGTCACTTGGAGAGAGCTTTGCATCAGTTAATGCTCTTTTCATCGGGCCTTTTGTTCTTTCGAACAGGGAGTCTGTAAGAGACTCGAACTTGGCCTTGGTTAGAGATAGGTCCAGATGCATCGGCCCAGCATCGCCTTGAGTTACGTAAGGGAGATTGATGTTGGTGCTTGTCATGCCGGATAACTCGATCTTTGCCTTTTCTGCCGCCTCTTTCAATCTCTGCATTGCCATCTTATCTTTCGAGAGATCGACACCCTGATCCTTTTTGAACTCAGCTATCATCCAGTCCATTACGACCTTGTCCCAGTCATCCCCACCAAGGTGGGTATCTCCTGCAGTGGAAAGGACCTCGAACACACCATCTCCAACCTCAAGAACAGACACATCGAATGTTCCGCCACCCAGGTCATAGATGAGTATCTTCTCGCCGTCTTCCCTGTCCATGCCATAAGCAAGTGAGCTCGCTGTAGGTTCGTTGATGATGCGCATGACCTCCAAGCCTGCGATGCGCCCAGCATCTTTTGTTGCCTGTCTTTGGTTGTCGTTGAAGTATGCAGGGACTGTGATGACGGCCTGGGTGACCTTCTCCCCCAGATAGGCCTCGGCATCTGTCTTGAGCTTTCTTAGTATCTGAGCTGAGATCTCAGGTGCGGAGAATTCCTTGTCATCGATGTTAATGGTGTAGTCAGTCCCCATCTTTCTTTAAATGGAAGCAACTGTACGCTCAGGATTGGAAACAGCCTGTCTTTTTGCAAGCTGGCCCACCAGAATCTCGCCATCTTTCTTAAAAGCCACAACTGATGGCATCGTTCTGCCGCCCTCTGCATTTGGGATGACTACGGCCTTCCCTCCTTCCATTACTCCGACACATGAATTCGTGGTTCCCAGATCTATTCCTATTATCTTGCCCATCTTATTTCCTCCAGTATTGTAAAGTTACGACCTATTAGCAGTTATTCCTAGATATTCTCAGTTTTCTTGTATTGTTGCAGGTAATCATTCATCATTAGTCATTCTCAGTGTTCTCATATTGTTACAGGTAATCATTTATCCTTGGTTATTCTCAGTGTTATCATCATTCTGCTGGCCGTCATCTTGTAGGTCATCATTCTGTAGGGATTCGTCTTTTTCAATTCCAACCAATTTACTAACCCCGACCCTTGCAACTCTTAAAGGGGTGCCATTAAGGAAATACCCCTTCTGAACAACCTCTGTTACCATGTCTTCCTCACCATTCTGGATGGGGACAGTGAAAAGCGCCTCATGACAGCTGGGGTCAAAGGGCTTACCCTGGGATTCCATATGTTGAAGGCCATGTCGTTGAAGGGTATCGACCATGTGCTTGTGTACCTTTCCGACACCTTCTCTGAGATTCTCTGAGTCTTTGGGTGTTGAAGGCGAGGGTGTTGAAGGCTTGGGTGTTAAAGAATGTGCCAGTGCCCTATCAAAATTGTCAAGGATCTCTAAAAGGTCAAGCATCAGCCCTTCCGAAGCTCTTGCACGCAAAAGGATTGCTTCTTTTTCCATCCTTTTCCTAAGGTTATCAAAGTCGGCTGTGGAACGGAGTAATTTTTTGTGCAAGTTATCTCTCTGGCATGAACTATCCACCAGAGCTTCGACCAAATCCTCCTGGGAAAGCTCAAGGAATTGTTCTCTGATCTGCTCATGGTTGAAATCAACATGCATAGCAGAACCAGGAGCGACATGAGCGCATGAATTGACATCAACTTGGACAGGGGCATTCCTGTTGGGGTAATTGAGATCGGGATCATTCAGATCGGGATCATTCAGATTGGGGTCATTCAGATTGGGGTCATTCAGATCGGTGTCATATTGTATAGATGGATCCTGGGTGGGTTCGTTTTTGGGAGATTCGTTTGAATCGGACTTAACTGGTTCCCTTTTTTTACCCATGCCATGCCTCCACTCTAGTCAATACTGATCTTTTTCCCGCTCTTACGTCTCTTTTCCTTGGTAAGTGTGATGTCCAGCACACCATTCTTATAGGTGGCTATTGCTGAATTGATATCTACTGCGCACTGTAGTGGTATCTCCTTGAAATACTTGCGAGTCTCACTATCAACATGAATGGTCAGCATTTTCTCCTCCACATTCAAATCGATATCTTTCTTCTCAACTCCAGGGATCTCCACTGTCAAGGATATGGTTGTCTCATCATCGATCAGGTCCGTTAAAGGAGACCGCTGTGCTGAAGTGGTTTCCTCGGTTACCTCTTTTGGTGCAATATGCTCAACTTTGGGTGTTGGGTCAGTATTTCCAAACCTGTCAAGCCTCACTTTTCCATCAGGGCTCATCCTGACATTGAACCCACACACGAATGGTTCGGCCTTGAATGCTGCATCATCCCCAGACATGCCATTCTGAAGCATCTTGGCGATCATTTCCTGAAGCCTCTGAAATTCTTTAGAAAAACCGGGTCCCATCATCTTCTCAACATCAAAACCAAAGTCCTCAGATTTTGGTACTTCTTCCACATGGAAAGTAGGTTCCTTAGAGGCGTCATGGTTCTCTGCCTCGTCTGGTTTGTCCTTTCGCACGTTACCTTTTTTTACTGTTTTGTCATCACTCATGGAACATCACCTCCGTAAAGCATTCGAACGCGTTGGCATAATTGCGCTTCTATATATAGTTTACGTTTCTTCAGGCATTTATGGCTAGCATTTCTGAATCCAAAATAATGATGAATAATGAAGCTGTTTTTCATTGCGAGATTTCAAGTTATTGTTTCCATTCTAGATTTAGCATTGAACCCATAGATTACTACAGGGTATAGTAAGGTTTATCAAGTCTCACGAGTTTTGCCGAGCCCATGAACCCCTCCAGAATGAACATCATCCTCGGGGTACTCGCCTCTGTGATACTCGTATCATCTCTGGCTGTCTATGCCTATTCCCTAACACCAATAGGTGACACTAGCTTGCTGGTGGTAGATGGCAACCAATACACATGGGATGAATTAGGCGGTATGTTTGCAGAAGTTAATTTCGTGATTGATGAGGATGAATACGTCGGATACTCAATGGCTGATATTATCCTGGATGCTGGAATAGAAGATCACCAGGGTGCTAGCTATAAATTTATCGGTGCTGATGGATACCAAAAAGACGTACAATGGAAAGACATTGAAAATGCCTTCATAACCGACATTGATCATAAAGCGGTATTTCCAGGTCTAACAAAAAGCTTCTGGGTGAGGGATCTGATAGAGATCAGAGTGAATTGAGACTGATGTGATAAAAAAAACTAAAAGGCGGTAGAGACAATGGAGAAAAAGAACGCATACAGGCTCCTGGCAGGGATCATAGTGATTGGTTCCATCTGGGGGATGTTAGAGTGCATACTAGGCAGCATCAAATTCAGCGGAACTCTAGAGGCTTTCCCAATGGGAGCCCTACTGGGCGGTTTCGTAGGGCTTGGATTGATGAGTTTCAGCAGAAGAATGTTCCAAGTTAGATGGATGCAGCTGGGAATGGCTGTAGTTGCAGGTATACTGAGATTTTGGGCTCCAGTTGGAACATGCGTAATATGCTCTGCCCTAGCAATTGTAGCTGAGGGTCTTGTTTTCGAGCTGATATTCAACAGGCCAACATTCAACATAGCAAATAGGGGATGGACAACTCAGAGAAGTAGCATCATGACCTTGGGCTTCCTTGGAGTTGTGGCTGGTTTTACCATATACTTTACAGGCTACGTCTTTACCCAGATAATGACCCCGGTTATCACAACAGGCATATTCACACCTGCGAACTTTATTGCGGTATTGCCTCTGATATACGGTAAATCATTCTTTGCTGCTGCGTTAGGAGCACTAGCATTGCCCATAGCCGTGCTGGCAAAAGTCCCAAGCATCAACCTTCAGAACATCCCGAACAAGCATTACTATGGCACCGCATCCAGCATATCTGTTATGTGCTGGGTGGTTGTATTTGCCTTCTACTACCTCTAGGAGGAATAAAAAATGGCAACTGTGAAGTTAATTAGGTTCAGTGCTGATAAGTGTACTGGCTGCAAAGAATGCGAGACGGCCTGTTCAGGAGTGCACTTCAAGAACGACCAGGGTGGAGAGTTCTCAGCGATCAGAATAGAATCTACAGATTCTGGATTTAAGATGACAAACTGCAACATGTGCGGATTGTGCATTGACATGTGCCCCACCCAGGCAATTAAAAGATTACCCAACGGCACCGTGATAAGGAACAAGAGCATGTGTGTAGGCTGCCTCTCATGTGTTGGATTCTGCCCTCAGGGAGTGTTCCGAAAGGCTCCAGGCGAGTCGGTACCTTTCAAGTGCATTGCTTGTGGCAAGTGTGTCAAGGCCTGCCCCTCAGGTGCATTGGAACTCGTTGAAGTGGAACTATCAGAAGTTGAGGCCGTTGTTTATCATAAACAGGGGGTATGCTAATGAGCTGTGATTGCAATGATAAGAAGGTAAAACTGATCGGAGACAACAAGACGGGATTCCAAACTGGAAATACCGAACATACATGGGACCTTCAGAAGCTTGCTGACAGCCACAAGGTTCTGGCCGAATACAAGTACGAACTGCGCCCAGTCCACAAGGGCTTTGCAGGTAGGACCCTTTACATCGACCTCACATCTTTACAGATCAAGGAGATCCCGGTAACAGAGGACATGAAGAAAAAGTTCACTGGTGGACGTGGCTTTGGCCTGAAAATGCTCTGGGACACGATCAAACCTGAAACACGCTGGGATAGCCCGGAAAACGGTCTTGTTCTAACAGCAGGCCCAATGGCAGGTTCCACCCAATATCCTGGCTTTGGTAAGTCATTGGCACTCTCTGTATCTCCATCAACCGACATCATATGCGATAGCAATGCTGGCGGTTACTTCGCACCATTCATGAAGTTTGCTGGATTCGATGCAGTCCAGATACACGGCAAGGCAACTGAGGATGTCGTTGTTCTGATAGATGGCGAGGATGGAGCTGTCAGGATAGAGACCGCACCATTTGACGAGACAAACTCCCACATGGTTGCAGAGCAATTGACACACTACTATGCAATGGAAGATACTGATAGGGCAAGGCAGCTTGTAGCAGTAGTTGCTGCAGGCACAGGAGCTGAGAACAGCTTCTGGGGTTGTCTGAACATCTCTTTTTACGACATCAGACGTAGGGTAACGAGGCTCAAACAGCATGGACGTGGTGGACTTGGCACAGTCCTAAGGGATAAGAAGATCAAAGCCGTAGTTGCCAGGACTAAGCCATTTGATGCATTGACCAACAACCCTGTGGACCCAGATAAGATGGCTGATGTTAGTACCAGATACCATCAGGAAATACGTGACCTTGACAAGGACCAGTGCAATATGCGTACAGTCGGCACTGGACACTTGGTTGAGATCATGGATGCCTACGACCTGCTTCCAACAGAGAACTACAGGTTCGGGTCCCATCCAAAGGCATTCAATCTATATTCGCCGCACTTCTACAAGCTCTGGACCCAAGTTATCCCTGACGGATGCTGGGTCGGCTGCACCATGGCCTGCGCAAAAGCAGTTGATGGTTATACTGTAATGACTGGGCCTTATAAGGGGCAGAAAGTGACTGTTGACGGGCCTGAGTACGAGACCTTGGGGTGCGCTGCTAATATGAGTATCTGGGATCCATTGTGGGTCCTTGAATTCAATTTCTACTGCGACACATACGGCCTTGACACCATCTCAGCTGGCACTGCAATGGCTTTCTACATGGAGATGTACGAGTACGGCATCCTCAATAAAGAGAGATGCGACGGCCTGGAGCTGTGCTTTGGAAACGCCGATGCCATGATGGAGTTGCTACACAAGATCGCAGCTGGTGACAAGAGCGAGTTCATGACAGCAGCTTCCAGAGGCGCACGCAGAATGAAGGACTGGCTAAAGACCAAGAACTGGGGAGACGCACAGCTCATTGAAGATACTGGCATGGAATCAAAGGGCCTTGAGTACTCCGAATATGTTACAAAGGAGTCTTTGGCAATGCAGGGCGGATACGGCCTGACCCTCAAGGGCCCCCAGCACGATGAGGCATGGTTGATCTTCATGGACATGGTAAACAACCAGATACCAACGTTTGCAGACAAGGCTGAAGCTCTGCACTACTTCCCGATGTGGAGGACCTGGTTCGGACTCAATGGTCTTTGCAAGCTGCCATGGAACGATGTTGAACCTACTGACAATGCCCAGACCGACGAGCCAGCCAAGGTTCCAAAGCACGTTCAGAACTATGTGGACCTTCAGAATGCAATAACTGGTTGGAACGTGGACAAGGAAGAATTAATCCTTCAGTCTGAAAGATGTTACAATTGGCAGCGTGCAATGGCTGCGTGGCTTGGAAGAGGCAGGCGTAAGGACGACTGGATACCCTATCGCTCCATGGGCCCTGTTACAGTTCTTGAATATGTTTCACACCAGGAAAGGTATGATAAAGAACTGGTAGAGAAGCTGGGTCTGGACGCAAAGAAAGTGGAGTGCATGAAGGTTGAGGACAAGATCAAGGTGATGTACGACTACCGCCAGAGCCAATACCAGAAGCTTGCTGATGCTGTTTACTATCGCAGAGGCTGGACTCCAAACGGTGTTCCGACCCCCCAGAAGATGAAATCGCTTGGCTTCGGGGACGAGACAAAGATGCTCGCGATGCTTCAGCAAAAGATAGATGAGGACGATGCTGCTGGACTCAATGTATGGGTTGGTGAATATGCCGATGACGAGCAGCCACCCTCTACCGATCTAAAGTACTGGGAAAAATGGTAACCACCATGAACAAAACGCCTGAGGACATAAGCAACACGCTTGGCACTGCAACTGTGGGAATAGCAGGAGCGGGTGGACTAGGCTCCAATGTGGCAATAGCTTTGGCAAGAGCTGGTGTGGGAAACCTGGTGGTTGTTGATTTTGACTCTGTCGAGCAGAGCAACCTCAATCGCCAGTTCTATTTTCATAGCCAGGTGGGTATGGCAAAAGTGCTTGCCCTTAAAGAGAACATATCGAAGGCCTGCCCTGACGTGAATATGCTGGCTATTAACGGCAGGCTTGAACTTGGAGCAATGACCGTACCGTTCACAGACGTTGATGTCGTTGTAGAAGCACTCGATAGCGCGGAAACCAAGGCTCAGTTCATCGAAGAAACGCTTCTGAAGCTACCCAACATCCCTCTCGTCGCAGCCTCAGGAGTAGCAGGCATCGGTGGAGGTGAGAGAATTGTCCAGAATAACTCTGGCAAGCTCTGGATGGTCAGCGACCCTGAAGCAAGATCAAGCGACGAGGATGTTCTGCTTGCTCCAAAGGTCGGGTTAATGGCATACTGGCAAGCCAATATCGTGCTGGAGTTGCTATTGGGAACAAATAAGAACTTCGATGAGAAACTGGAGGGAAACAATTGAGCATCATTGTCAACACCAGAGAGATGGAGTACATCCCTGAAGAAACCATGACCCAGCTTCTTAAGCGCATGAAGTACATGTTCCCTCTGGTGGTTGTCAAGATCGATGGTGTTGTAATACCCAGAGTGGAGTTTCCAGAGACAACATTTCCTGACGGGGTTAACATAGAGATTATCCACCTGATAAGCGGAGGCTGAATTATGAATGAACAGATAGCAAAGGAACTTAAATCGAGGGCAGTGGACGGTCAAATAACCTGCAAGGATTGCCTTAATGTCGCCAGAGAACTCAATGTGTCACCCGAGGGCTTTGCAAAGCTCCTTACAGAACTTGACATCAAGATACACTCCTGCCAGCTTGGCTGCTTCCCATAAGAAAAGCTCGTGACCCCATGATCACTCTAGCCCTTATCGGCCTCAAAAAGAGCGGCAAGACCACCACAGCCGAGGCAATCATAGGAGAGCTTAAACAGCGAGGCCTAAAGGTTGGCGGTCTCAAATGGATGGTACATGCCCAGTTCAGTGTTGACACTGAAGGCAAGGACACCTGGCGCCACAGAGCAGCTGGAGCTGACTTCGTCCTATCCATGAGCCAGAACGAGCTGGCTTTCATCCAGGACAGAACTGACCGACCAAGTTTCGCCAACATGCTGGAGCTTGTCCCCGACGACACCGATGTGCTGGTCTGCGAAGGATTGGAAGAGGATTCCCCCAAGATATTGAAGCTAATAATCGCCAAGTCCCCTGAGCTGCTGGAGGAAACATTGCGGGTGCGTGGCATTGCTAACGACAGCAGCATCATTGGAGTGTCGGGTATAATGGCCAATGAGGTCAGCAAGCATCCTGATTATGCGGTGTATAATTGCCTGAAAGTGGGGGATGTGAAGACGTTGGTTGATAGGTTCCTTGGTCAATCGTTATGCTCTTCAAATCGTTCTGAATAAAAATTGGCAATGTATTCTCCAAACAGATTATCACTTAATTCGTATTCCCCTCTTGCCACTCTATAGATAATGCCCGTATGCTGTAACCTGGAAAGTGCAGATCTCAATGTACCTTTATTCATTTGAAACAGGCTATGGGCTCTTGAAGTAATGCCCTCAGAGGTGTTTTGTCCCTTTGCTATGATATAAATAAGTTTAATGGAATTCTCTCCCATTATTTGGAGTCGCTGATGCCACATCTTCCTAGCAAGGTCATGAAGTATCTTATTGTATATCGATTTGAACAGTTCCAGATTAACCTCCCCATTGCTAGCATTATCACAGAGCACATACCCGAATTCCTGAATATAGTAAGGCTGGCCTTGTGTTAATTTCAGTATTTTTTCGATTACCTCCTCAGTAAAATATAATTGCACAGATTCAAGAGGCTCCGTGAGAGCTAATCTGGCATCATCAAACTTAAGATTTGTCAATTCATACGGCTCAAAGAATCTGATTAGGGGGCCGTGTGCAGATTCGAATTTGGAAAATAAATCTGAACCTGTGACAACAGTTGTGATTTTAACACCGTCATCTATGGCACCCATCAGACTGTTTCTTAATGTTAGCATCACTTCCTTCAATTTCTTTGGGTCTTCCGTCATAATGTCGAAATCATCAATCAATAGAACTATTGCTTTGTATCGTGACGAGATATGTTCCCAAACCGTCCTCAACCCGATATGCAAGTCAAATTGGGGAGATGACAGGGAATAACTAGCCTGAGATATCCCCGCTCCAAATCCAAAAGCATTTACATTATCAATTTTCTGGAGCTTGTCAGTAATTTGCTTGATACGGGAAACCTCTCCTTTTCGCTTCAAATCATCTGCAATGGTATTTGAAAGTGTGGACACAAATACAGAGCTGGATTCCGTCACAGGAGATATCAGTTCGCAGACAAAACAACCACTTTCTTCAGCCAGTGACCTGAACATTTTTAGAAGGGCAGTCTTTCCTGTAGCCCACCCCCCAATGACCGCCATGTGCATGGGTGCTCCTTCTATTGTGCGGTTAATTT
>JAUVCJ010000135.1 GCA_030595765.1 Thermoplasmatota archaeon
GTTTGCCAAAACGCTTTTCATACCTCCTACCGACGAGGAGCTGGAGGTGTTCGAGCCGGAATGGACAGTCATCAACTCCCATGACATATATTTCAGGAATAAATTGGACAGGATTAACTCCGATGCCTTTGTCGCCATCTCATTCAAGGAGAAGATATGCATCATTGGAGGCCTTCATTACGGTGGTGAGATCAAAAAATCGGTATTCACCATCATGAACTACATCATGCCAACCCAGTATGATGTGTTCCCTATGCATTGCTCCTCCAACACCGACATGGCTGAGCACAACGCATGCATATTCTTCGGATTGTCCGGCACTGGAAAAAGCACTCTTTCATCAGACTTTAGAAGGCGCTTCCTGGGCGATGACCAGCATGGCTGGGTGGATGGCAGGATCTTCAACTTTGAGGGTGGGTGCTATCCCAAGATCTTTAATCTCAACGAGAAGGACGAGCCTGAGATATACCGTGCCATAAGGTTTGGTAGCATAATCGAGAACATGCCTCTTCACGATGATAGGGAGGTGGACTACGAGGACGATTCGCTCACGGAGAATCTTAGAGCTACATACCCGGTGACTCACATTCCCAACGCGATCCTCAAAGGCTATGCAAAGGGACCCAAGAACGTGATCATGCTGACCACAGACGTCTTCGGGGTCATACCCCCCATCTCAAGGCTCACCAATGAGCAGGCGATGTATCACTTTCTTTCTGGTTTTACAAGCAAGATGGCAGGGACTGAGACCGAGGACAACGACCTAAAAGAGCCTCAACCCACCTTCTCCACCTGCTTCGGTGCTCCTTTCATGCCGCTACATCCAACCAAGTATGCAAAGATGCTGGCAAAAATGCTGGAGGATTCTCAAGCCAAGGTTTGGCTTGTTAACACAGGATGGATCGGCGGCACTCCTGCGATGGGAGCCAAGCGTATATCGCTGACAAATACCAGAGCCATGATAATGGCAATAACCGAAAACAAGCTGGATGATGCTCTATTCGAGCTGGACCCTGTATGGCAGACCCAGATACCCACCAACGTGCCGTTCGTGCCTGACAATCTTTTACATCCTGAAAGCATGTGGAAGGATAAAGAGGCATACAGGCAACAGATACAGACCCTGGTTCAGATGTTCCAGGAGAATTTTCAGCAATATCATGACCTGGTTGACGATAAGATCATTCAATCCGGGCCTCGGTTGGTGGAGTGAACAGGGCACTTCTAAGGGATTATCTCCTATTTCATTGTTGGAAAGCCTACCAAAGATACAGCCCAAAATACCTCAGTATCATTAGCAGCCCCAGCAGTATGATTATACCCCCAAACAGAGTGATGACCTTTTGACCCCATTTTGTCATTGAGCCCACCATCCTGGCCCTGGTAGTAGTGGTGGCAGTTGCTAGTGGGATGATGACAATACCATGGCCTAGGCCAAAGACCAGCATGAGCAGTGCTCCTGAAAGGGCCGAAACACCTTGGGCCATCAGTATCACTATTGCAGGCATTATCAGAGCCAATGCGCATGGAGCCCATCCTAGTGTGAAAAAGATACCAAGAACGAAAGACCCCGCTGTTGTGGAATTGCCAAATATCCTCATTGCCAGTTTCTGGGTCTTATCACCAAGGGTCTCCCCTGATGAGCCTGCTTTATTTCCAAGTTCAAATTTGCTAAATACTGGTTCCAATTTCTCCCTAAGGGGGGTAATGCTGTTGATCCCGAATAAAATCAGTAAGAACCCAGCAACTATGTAAAACAGTGATGCACCGCCGAGTATGGCTCCGACCTGGCTGATGAACAGTCCCAATATAAAAAATACCGTGCACATGCCCAAAGTGAACATTATCCCGATGTAAGGCCCTCTTTTCATGTCAGAGATGTTGGACTTTTCTAGGGTCTTCGTCTTGGCCTGATTCTCTTTCTTTCCCTCTTCCTCTCCTTCATTATCTTCCTCTTCTTTGTCCTTCTTATTCAGCTTGGCTGTCTGGCCACTGACCATCACGTATGATAATAGTGCCATAAGAAGGACTATACTGCAAGGTGAGACAGAGGTCAGCACACCCAGTGCGAACATCCCTAGGTAAGATGCGCTTCCCTCATTTATGGTACCCTCGAACCCAGACCAGCCATCTGTGCCGATGAGTATTGTCTTCTCTTTCATGGTATCCGCATCCAGGATGGCGGCCTCGCTGATGATGTGATACGATGCGACGACATTGAAATCCTTATCGATGATAACAATTGTAGGATCCAGGAACTCCCCCTGGCTACCAGCCCAGTATTTCTTGTATTTCTCCAGTATCGGCAGCTCTCCGCTGTCGTATATATAGGTCCATTCAATGCTATTGGTATCTCTGGCTTCCACCGAGATCTCCCTGGAGTCTGCAAATGTCACTGTAACTACTGCTACCTGGCCATCGGCTGACTGGTCTAGAAAGTTAGATATCTGTGCGAACTGAGCGGCGTTCCTCTGGGACGTGCAGTCACAGATGTGGGCGAACTCAAGAACGATCACCTGACCTTTTAGACTGGATAGGGTGAATTCTTTACCATCAATGCCTGTGGTGGTGAAATCCTGAGCACTATTCCCACTCATCTTCGAGACACTAGGTGAGATACCTTTGCCATCTATAGAAAGGGACCAGGAATTGCCTTCGTCACTTGAGAGTGGATCGGCAATACCAGAAAGTCTTGTATACGGACCTGCCTCGACAAGTGTTATTGTGACATGCCATGGTTGCTTCATTTCAGGGTCTGCCATTAATTGAGTGACAGCTTCATTGGCCTCCCTTTCGGTCAAGAACGTTTCGCTAGCTGGTATGTTCATCTCTGCCAGCGAAAGCGTAATCTCCCCATCAAACTCATTCTGGGACTCTATTGTTGTTCCAGCTGGTGTGGTGATTGATATCTTGAAAGTGTCTGGTTGGTTGGTATCCAGAGGTGGAGGGCTCTCATCATTCTCGTTCCATGTCAGCACTATAGAAAGCATCGACATTCGTCCATCTTCAACAATGATGTCCATTGTCTCGGAGCCGCCATCAAGGATGTATCCGGTTTGAGATGGTAGCTGCTTATCCTGTTGGCTCCAATCAAGAACATAGTATTCTTTGGAACTGTTTGACAATGAAAGACCTAGACCAGCCAGGATACAGAAGAATAGCACCACCACAATAATTGCACTTAGGGCCTTTCGCTTGGGCATTTCATCAATTATATTCATGACGCCACCATATCCTGTTTTTTTGAGCTAATCTCTGATTCTTAGTCGAAGTATGATTATTCTGGCAACTTTTTCATTCCTGCTTTTCGTTGATTCATTTATTGAGCAGTTTGATTATCTGGTCCACAGCTAGTGCCTTGCCAGTAGAGATGACTGCCCCATCCACGATGAGAGCAGGGGTCAGCATCACGCCTCTATTCACAATCTCATTGATGTCCTCCACCTTGACCACCTCTGCATCCATACCAGTCTGTTTCAAGGCAACCTTAACGTTCTTTTCCAGCCTCTTGCACTTCGAGCAACCCGAACCCAATACTTCGATTTTCATCATTTTCACCCTCTTTTTTTTCTGTAAATTATCATCCCTAGCATACTTGTCCTACTTTTCATACCTACACCATCATTCTATGTGAACAGATTACCATACACGAAACCAGCTATCGTCGAGGTCAACACCACCACCAATGCAAAGGCTGTTGTCTTCTTTGTACCCATTATTCTTTGCAGCACTACCAGGCTTGGGAGGCTCACTGCAGGGCCTGCAAGTAGCAGTGAAAGTGCCGGACCGCCTGCCATCATGCCGCTGGTATAGCCAAAGGTGCTTCCAATAATTGGTACCTCCAGAAGGGTTGGTATGTAGAGCAGGGTTCCGATGACCGAACCCAGGAAGCAGGCAATTATTGAGTTGTCCCCAAGATATGGGCGGAAGGTCTCGGGTGGAAGCACCACTGCTATCACTCCAACAATAAAGGCGCCTATCAGCAACACTGGAAATATCTTCTTGGTCAGGTCCCAGGTCTCATAGCCCCACTCGGTCACCTCATCCCTATCAAAATGTTTGATAAGCAGAACTATCACCCCAGCGATTAGAACCAGTACCACAGGTAGCCGGATAAGCCAATCAATGGTAGAGGCTCCGATAACTAGTATCAGGACCATGAATATGAAAAATAACGGCACTACCAAAGCTGGACGCAAGGGCTCATCAATACTAATGCCAGGGGCTGAATCATCCTTGCCTGACCCAGCATCGGCACTACTTGAGGCTCTACCTTCCTTGCCTGGCTTCTTTCCTTTAGATGTTGCATTCAATGGGGCATCGAACAGGCTAGACATTATCAGGCCCACCACACTGGCCATGGATATCGCTGCCACCGCTCTTGCAAGCCCCAGGTCATAGCCCAGAGCTTGACCAGTGTAGACGATTGCCAGCACGTTTATGGCTGGGCCGGAGTAGAGGAAGGCAGTTGCCGGGCCTATTCCAGCACCTCGCTTGTAGATACCGGCAAATAATGGCAAAATTGTGCAGGAACATACAGCCAGAATGGTTCCGGAAACCGATGCCACTGCGTATGATATATACTTCTTCACATCAGAACCAAAATACTTCAGCACCGCCTGCCTGGAGATGAAAACGGCAATGGCTCCAGCTATGAAGAACGCAGGCACCAGACAGGTCAGGACGTGGGCTGCCATGTAGTCTGCAAGGCTGGCTAGCCCTCCCTGGAACATATCGATAAGTATATCTGCCATGGATTTCATTCCATAATGCTATTTCAAGTATTCTTGAAATGCTCAGCAGGGTAGAAGTATTAAAGTATTGTTATTTCAAAAAAAATTGAAACAGGTGATGCTCTTGGAAGTTCCCGAACCAATAAGGAAACAGGTCGAGAAAAAGGGTGGTATGAAAGGCATCATTTTAACCCTGCCTGACAAGAGTTCCATCGAGAACGAAGCATTGATGCATAAGGTACTTTCCAATCCACTGAGAATTAGGATACTTAACCTGGTATCGAAGCAATCCCTATGTGTGTGCCTCATCAAGCAGGCTATTGACATTTCCGACTCAAAGCTTTCATACCACCTCTCCATACTAGAGGAGGCTGGCCTTATTGTCGGGACAAAGAAACAGAACTGGATAATTTACGAAGTCACCCATTTTGGCAAAGAGCATGCGTTATAGAATTTGCCCGCTGGAATAGAAAGATTTACACCATTCATGAACCATTACCCAAAATGAGGTTGAAGCAAGTGAAGCGGGTATTCACTCTTCTGGCTGTTTTGCTAATGGTCAGCCCAATCTAGTTTCAGGGCTCTGGCTACGATGTTAGCTTTCTATTCATGATCAACCGTATATCCACTGATAGTGTCTATACCACCATCCACGAATTCGCAATCGAGTACAGAACCATGGAGGAGAGGGGAGCGCAGGTATTTACTGCAGGCAAAGAAATAGAAAGTATAGACATCAATAAAGGATGGTAGCTAAGAGTAGCCGTTGGTTTCACAGGGCGCATTCCTTAAGTAAATCCATTTCCTTGGGGCTAATTGGTGAAGATGATGAACCTGAAACAGATGGCTGGAGAAAAAGCATGCGAGGCTGTGCGCAATGGAACTGTGGTTGGTCTTGGTACCGGCTCTACTGTGCATTTTACCATAGTAAAGCTGGGTCAGATGGTCAGGGAAGGATTGGACATCATCGGCATCCCGACATCGATACGCTCAGAACTGCTGGCAAAAGAGGTTGGAATCAAACTCACCACCCTGGATGAGCATCCTGAGGTGGATGTTACCATAGACGGAGCAGACGAGGTTGACCCGAATCTGGATCTCATAAAAGGGCTGGGTGGGGCATTGGTTCGGGAGAAGATGGTGGCCTCTGCCTCTTTGCGAGAGGTTATTGTGGTGGATGGCTCCAAAATGGTTCAGAAACTTGGCACTCGGTCTCCACTGCCTGTAGAAATTATCCAATTCTGTTCAGGCAGGACACTGAAGGTCATCGAATCTTTGGGTGGGAGGCCAGTCATCAGGATGACCGAGGGTGAGGCTTACATCACAGATAATGGCAACTTCATATGCGATGTGCATTTTCCAGACGGCATCGAGGACCCCAAGGGTATGGAGATTGCTCTGAACAACACACCGGGCATTGTGGATAATGGTCTCTTTTTGGGCATAACAACATCGGTGGTAATTGCCAGAGATGGAGAGCTGGAGATACAAGGCCAGCCGCTTGGATGAGAAAAAGCAAGGAGCTTATGAGCGGAGCTTAAGAGAATATCTTCTATGCTTACCCTCTACGCTATGCCTTCTATGCTAAATTCTCTATGCTAATCATTGCCCTATGAGCCGCATCTATGGTTACAGATGTTCATCTTCTGGGTGGCTTGCACCATTCTCCATCTCTGAAAAACCATCTTCAGAGTTTGGTGGCTGGACTCCTTTCTGGGGTCTGGGTGCTTCGCCATCACTCTCCACCAGGCCATCCTCTAACTCCGTATCAGGAGCTCCATCAGATGCACCATGGTCAGTTGTGGAGGATTCTGAAAAAGGCCGGTTGCATTGGATGCAGGCTTCCATTGTTGCAACGCAGGCGTTGTGGTAGGGAGCGCCGCATTCACAGTGCTTGTGCGGAAATGAGGTTGTTATCCA
>JAUVCJ010000266.1 GCA_030595765.1 Thermoplasmatota archaeon
GCGGAGAGTCCCATGGCCTGGAGGGCATGCATCGCATCTTCACATTCCTCAAAGCGGGGTTTGTTCTCGAATTTTCGAATCAGCCTTACCAGGGAAGGGATGGACTTCTCACTTCCAATCTTGTGGATTATCGTCATTGCAAAGTAGCCGCTCCATGTGTCCATCTGAAATATCATCTCGTGAAGCTCGTCAAGTCCATCCTCTCCAGCTTCCACGAGCTCACTCAGGGTATCTTCCACCAGGGAAAGCATTTCCATATGATCCCTGCGATTGTTTGAACTGTTATCGTATCGTTTCAATTCCCTGACCAGAGAGGCAATGTGTTCAGATGTCATGCTGAGGCTGAATTGGAGAGCAAGCCTAAAGACTTTTCTTCAATTCGCTCTCGATGTATTCCAGCCGTTTGATGTGCTCCTTGATGTCGAGTCCTGCCCTGTTGGCAAGCCGGTTCTCAAAGCGTTCTCTTTGCCTGATACGACCCTTGAGTTTCGGCATTCTTCTAAGAACAAGGTCCGCCCAGTCATCGTTCTTCTGGATGGACTTTACCACCTTCTCGATATCGCTGACTAATAGAAGCATTGCCGCATCGTGGTTGTGCTTGTAGCTGACAGGGAGGCCTAGTTTCACTGCGGCAATGTCCTCGCTGGGCGGTACCCGGGCCTTTACGGAACCTTCCCGGTTATGGTACTGTATCTCCACAGTCTCGTAATCGGTCAGGCTGAAATCGAAGTAATGGGGTGTATTGGATTCCTTAATTCTTGGAGGAGAAATCTCAATTCTCAGCTCGACATCATCTACAAGAGGCTTTTCATCCGGAGTGATATCGACATTCGGCTCATATTTTTTGAAGAACTTGATGCCCCAGTTCACTTTCACTTCCTTGAAACCGTATGTAGACAGTACCTTGTGCAATCCTTGAAGGGTTTTTTCATCGGTCACTCCATCTACATCCAGGGTGAACCTGTGATGGCTCTTGCCCAGATGCGCACGTGCACCCCAGCCACCAATGACAATTATATCATCCTTGATACTTTTCAGTATCTCCAGGCTTTGGTCCTCGATATCCTTTTGGACATTCTCGGATAGATCTTGCTGATTCATAGTCCTCTCACTCCGTGCTCGATACCGCCTAGCTCCAGATACAGGTCAAGATTCCATTGTTTCTCGTATGGAGCTTCCCAGCCGTCTTTGCCGAACTCTTTCTCTTGGTAGAGGAAGGCCCTCCTTTTTCTGGTTTTCTCTCTATGGAACAACTCGATTGCGGTTGATGGGACAAGCCTTTCATCGATGTTGCGAAGAATATCAAGATAGCACCCAACGATATTCACAAGGTCCTTCTCCTTGGCCAATTCCAGCAGCAATTCATAATCCAGAAGACTTCGCTTGACTAAGAGAATGCAGAGGTCCTCCACACCTTCGGTGGTCAGTATTTTTTTGAGGAAGTATCCCTCATAAGATAATCCATCCTTCATGCTTTCCAGTATAATCAGTTTTTTTGAATCACCCATTACATTGAATCCGGCCTCTCTCACCAAGAGGCCTCCATCGATCTGCTGATAGAGCATTCGTTCAATTTGATCAGGTGTCTGGGCAATGTCCCTGTATGGAATCTCGCCTGGATACCACAATTCCAGGGCTTTTGTCTCAGAACCCATATATTCGCTCAACAACCTGTGCAGGGGGTGTTCCTTGTTGTGCTCTGCAACGATGGGTTTTCTCTTGCGGTAGAGCACAAGCTCATTCTCATGGAAATTGGAGAGAATTCTTTTCACTGAAACTGCTGGTAGCTTTGTTTGGCCAACAATATCTTTGACCGTATGGTGTTCTGCGATAGCTTTCCAGACCGAGAGTGTAGAAGTGCGTGTCAGAAATTCAGGGTCGATGCCGTGGGCTAGGCTCTGGATGTAAATCTCCGAGAGCTTATGAGCCTTGAAATTCTCTGCAACCATGACAGTCCCATTTTCGATTGCAACCAGGTCTTCTTCCTCCAGCTGATGAACTGCCTTGTAAACGGTGGGCGTGGCATACGGTAGCCTTTTCACCATCGTTCTAAGGGGAAGGGATTTTATGGAGACGAGGGCGAAGGCTGTGGATTTTGAATTCATACCAATATATCATTAGAGTAGATTTACTATATAAACGTTTATACTGTCATGACATGATATAATAATATGAAGTGCCGGGTAAGCGTCGGAGAAACGTCGGAGGAATGTCGGAGAAAACATTGAAGGTGGAGTGACCCCCTAATTTCGGACACAAACTGGAAAAAGATAAAAGTCCCGACTCCCAGATTTGGGCGGATGTAATAACTCGCAAAATAGCGCAGAAAAACCCCTGACTACAAGCCCCTCGGAAACGGGGGGTACTATTTTTTTCCATTTCCTCCCCGAATACACTGCTCTTTTCTCTCCTTTTCTGAGTAAAATGCGTTTAGAATCAATGCTAAACCATAACATACGGTTACAGAAGCAATGAAAATTCCAATGGCAATATTAACCCAAGTTCCGGTTATGGTAAATAGATAAGTAGCCACAACTCCAATAATTAATAGAAACCCGCTCA
>JAUVCJ010000142.1 GCA_030595765.1 Thermoplasmatota archaeon
CATCATCAGCAAAGGTGAGATAGTTGCCATCGACACCATCGAGAACCTGTCCAAGAAGATGAAGGCCAAAGGCAAACAGAGCGTATTCGTTGCTGGAGACGGGTTGTCCACAGAACTGCTGGAGCAGTGCAAGGCAATAAAGGGAGTATTGACCTACCAGGTCTATCCCCAGGGTGTCAGCTTCGAGATAGATACTCTTACAGATGCGATCCCAGACATCAATAAGCTACTGGTCTATAACGGCGCCAAGGTCAGGACCCTGACCTCGACAGAGCCTGACCTGGAGGAGATATTCCTCAGCATGACTGGCGAGTCTGAGGCGGCACTTGCGGCCAAGTCCAGAAGCGCCCCTGTTCAGTGGTCTCAGGCTGGAGGCAAGGCTGAACCTGGTGGATCAGCACCTTTGACAAAAGGAGGTGATGGCAATGCCAAATAAGCAGAACCCTCCGATCGAAGAGCCTGTGCCGGACCCACCAATGCCTGAAGACAATAACCCTGCTCCACCATTACCTGACGATCATATGCCGGACCCTCCATTACCAGAAAACCCACAAGATTTTGAAATGGCTCAGAAAACACCAGAGGATGCACCCCCTATTGTTCCACCGATGTTGCCTGATGAGGGCGGCTCTCATGATGGTTCTCCTGATGGTTCTGGAGCTGTTTCTGCTGACGGTTCTGGCCCGGGTTCAGATGATAGTTCTGGTGGAAATGCCCAGAAGCAAACCAAGATGGCACCTCCTTGCAGGTCTATTTCAGTATCAGACTTTTCCTCCAACCTAAGGGGAATGCTCACTATCATGAAGCGTGAGCTGTTTGCCAATCTTTTCAGTGTCCGGATGCTGGTGATGATGCTCATATTCGTACTGGCGGTTGCCGGAGGAGCCTTTGCCATCTCTGGTCTCGCAGCTAGCAATAGTGTATCAAGGCCTGATGCGCATGTGGCCTGGACTCAGATATCTGACCTTGACGGGACTGGTATCACCAACGATGTCACTATTCTAATCACAGACCAAATAGGCATACCCATAGCAGATGCTCAAATTGAGCTGACTGGCATGACCCAGACCTATGATTCTATAACGTTAGCGACCTTAACAACTGATGCCAATGGCTATGCCACAGTCAGAGACCTCAACATGCAGTACCTCAACAGCTTCTCGGTGTCGCATCCAATGGATACCACCTATGAGGATACCTACGTTTACAAGTTCATGCACACCACCCAGTATGTCACTCCCGGCCAAGAGCTATACCTTTTCACCTTCATGTATGACATGGACGACGACAATATTGGTGACGATGCCATAATACTGGCTCTTGACTCCAATGCAACGCCGCTTTTGGGAGTTCAGGTAGATGTGGAGTCCGATGACATCACTGCCAGCGGCAGCACCGATGCTGATGGTATCTACATCGTCTACAATCTTAAGGCCAAGGATGTAGAGATGAGTTTCGGGCCAGGAGGTCATGGCGAGTCCCCCAATAGGCTCTATAACGTAAGTGCCTCTTTCAATGGTGAGACTGCTACCTCTATACTCATCATATCCGAGGACGATGACAGTGCAGGCGGCATGTTCGATATCGAGGGGCCTGACACTGTCATTCAGTTCATTGCCGCCCTTTTCATTACCATGCTAATACCCATAATTGGGATCGTCCTGGCCTCGGATTCCATGAACAAGGAGACAACAAACAACTCGCTTGACTTTCTGCTAAGCCGGCCACTAGGGAAAAAATCGATATTGATCGGAAAGTTCTCCGGCATCATCCTGGCCATTTCCTTGCCAGTGACTGCTATCAACTTTATTGCCATTCAAGTGATATCAGGGGCCAGTGGAGAATCACCCACAGGCTCCCTGGTTCTAGCATTCTTAGGCGGAACCATCATTCTTGCTGCAATATTCGTGCTGCTTCAACAGATATTCTGTACCCTTTCCAAAACTCCTGGCACTGCAACCCTGATGGGCATTAGCACGTGGATGCTATTCAGCTTGTTCTGGGGCTTGATATCCCTGTTAGTTGGAGCTCTTGCTGGCATGCGACTTGGCTCGGATGCCTGGATCGAAATGTCGAACCAGATGAGCCTTGTAAATCCAACAGGGGCATACCAGTTCCTGATAACACAATCGGCATCAACGTCATCAAATGCATTCTCTGTTGCAGGGGTTCCAGATTGGGGGCCACTGGCAATGCTGGGTGTATGGTTATTCGCCATGCTATTGGGTGCCCTGGCATTGTTCCAGAGGAAAGCAGAGTGAAGGCAGAGTGACAGTAGAGTGACGGTAGAGTGATAGGAGTTTGCCAAAGAACCTCAACGGTCTGCCTGCTAGAGCGAACTTTGCTGCTACTAACAGTTCATGACTAACCTCTGCGGTGCTAGTTAGTGGAGCTTTCCTCACCGCTATTGCCAGTTTGGAGCTGTCCTTAGTGATGCCCTGCCGGGGTAAACATCCTCGTTACTGTCGGCATCCAAAAAACAGGCCTGATACAAAGGTTTAAAATTATATGTGGGCTTACTCTTGGCTAATGGCTCCATTCATAGCAATATTTGGCGCAGAATCAGAGGATAAGATCCTTGAAAAAGCCCAAAAAATGCTCTCAAAAGGAATAAAGCTTCAAGAGACTCAGAAAGCCCAGAAGGCAAAGTCCCAGTATACCAAGCTACGGGAGTATCTGACCGAGCATAAGGAGTACTTCAGGGATCGCCGTCCGGATTTTTCCATCCTCTATGAAAAGATGGCCTGGTCCTATTTTCAGATGGAATCCAAAAAAATGGCACTCTCCCTTCTGAACACCTCGCTAAAGCTGGATAAGACCAATATTCACGCCTGGGTACACTGGGGCACCATACTTCATGATGTCAAGAAACTTTCTGACTCCCTCAAGTGTTTCAATAAGGCTCTGAACCTGCAGCCAGATAATCGACAGGCCCTGACCGGCAAAGCCGAAGTCCTAACTGCCCAAGACCAGCCCGAGGATGCTGTAGCCTGCTACCTTGCCATTCTGGATAACGAGCCAGATGATCTTTCCATTCACGACCGAATACTCCAACTGCAACCTGATAACCTAGATGTGCATTTCCGCAAAGGCCAGGTACTTGAGAGGCTTGAGCGGTACAGAGAGGCCATCCAGAGCTTTGAAGATGCCCTGGAAATTGACCCTGTGAATACCGAGGTCTTAAACAGGCTTGGCTGGGTCTACGCCTCCATTGAGGAGTTCGACAGGGCACTGGAAACATACGAGAGAGCCATAACAGCTAACCCTGAGGACAAACTATTATGGAAGGCAAAGGGTCTTATCCAGCACAAACTCGGTCAGCTGGAGGAGGGTCTTGCATCCTTTAACAAGGCTCTGGAGCTAGACCCGGAGGATCATGAGGCTCTCAATAAGTTGGGAATGCTTCTGATGGAGATGGAAAGACCTGAGGAAGCCCTGGATTCGTACAATGCTGCCCTTGCAGTGGCGCCTGGAAGCCTGGAAATACTTGTCAACAAGATGGGAACTTTGAGGGCCCTATCCATGTGGGAGGAGCTTTCAGAGGTATGTGAGCAGATCCTTGAGAAAGACCCGCTCAACAAGCTGGCCTGGTTGGACATGGCCAATGCTATGGATAATCTGGGTCGAATGGAAGAGGCCATCAATGCCTACAAAAAGGCACTGGAGATCGATCCACTGGATGTTGAGGCCTGGAAGGACCTTGAAGACCTATTATTTAGCCAGGAGCGCCATGAAGAGGTCGTTGATGCCTGCCAGAGAATTACTGCTCTTGAGCCTACCAACAAGCAGGCATGGTCCGACCTTGGAATTTCCCTTAATCGGCTTGAGCGTTATCAAGAAGCATTACCCGCTCTGGCCAATGCCTCAAACATCGATCCTAACGACCTGGATATCCTAAAGGACATTCTTGAGGCCCACAAGGCTCTGGCCAATTATCAGGATGTGGTTGATGTTGCTGAGAGAATAATTAAAATGGATGAGAGCGACCGGCCATCAAGGGTAGACAAGGCTGATGCATTGATGTCTCTGGAGAGGGTTGAAGATGCAGTAGAGGGGTATGACAGCGCTCTTGCCCTGGATGAGAACGACAAAGAGGTGCTGAACAAAAAGGGACTTGCACTCAATGTACTTGGCATTTATGAGGAAGCCATATCGAGCTTCAATGCCTCACTTGAATTGGATGATGATGATGTTGTTGCCCACAAGAACAAGGGCATAGCCCAAGAGGACCTGGGTCAGTCCGAGGAGGCTCTCATCTCCTATGACCTGGCTCTTAAGCTGGAGGATTCTGATGCATTGCTTCATTTCAGAAGGGGTGAGGTATTGGTGGACCTGGAAAGGTTCGAGGAGGCTCTGGAGGCCTATGACCAGTGCCTGCTACTGGAGGAGAGCAATATTGATGCCCTTCACAGGAGAGGCATAGCGCTTGACTGGCTGGAGAGGCATAAAGATGCAGTCAAGTCATTCAACAAGGCTTTACACCTCAACACCAGGCATAAGAACCTCTGGAGGGATCGCGGAATTTCCCTTGTGAAGCTCAAAATGTTCCAAGATGCGCTGGAGTCCTTTGAGAATTCGCTAAAGATCGATCCCAAGGACATCGAGATCCTTATCCTGAAAAAGGAGGCTCTAAAAAGCCTGGAGAGGAATGAAGATGTTGTTACTGTGTGCAAGAAGATCGCCTATCTGGACAAGAGCAACAAGGAGGCTTATGTTGACATGGCCCGTGTCCTGGCCAATCTAGGACGACATTCGGAGTGTGTCGACCCCTTTGAAAAGGCGCTTGCCCTGGACCCGAAGGACATCGACCTCTGGAAGGAACTTAAGGAGGTCCTTAAGACCCTTGCCCACTTCGACGAGATCGCTGATGTTTGCGAGCACATCCTGGAACTCGACTCCAAGGATGTTGCTACCTGGATAGACAGAGGTCATGCCCTGTGTCATCTGGCTCGTAACGAGGAGGCAATAGCCGCCTATGATCGTGTTCTGGAGCTGGAGCCAAACAATGCCGAGGTATGGAACCACAAGGGAGTAGCTCTTCATGAAAATGACCAGAACGAACGGGCTTTGGAATGCTTTGATAAAGCTCTGGAGTTGAACCCACTTGACCCTGATTTCCTGGCAAACAAGGGAATAACCCTCCAGACCATGGGCATGTTCGATGATGCATTGACCTGTTACGACAAGGCTTTGGAGGGTAACAGCCACAATGTTGGCATTTGGCTTCATAAAGGTGATACCTTGATGGAGCTTAAGCGATACCGCGATGCTCTTGATTGCTTCAATGCTGTTTTGGCTGAGGATGATAATAACCTTCAAGCAATGCGCCAGAAGGCAAGGGCTTCTCTCTCTGTTGGTGAGTACGAGACCACTATCAGGACCCTTGACCGACTCCTGGAGTTCGAACCCGAGGACGTTGGAGCCTGGGTTGACAAGGCCAGAGCCTTTAGTCTTAGTGGCAAGACAGAAGGAGCTGTTGGTAGCCTGAACCGTGCACTTGAGCTGGACAGGGATAACAAGGACGTCTGGATGGAAAAGGCCTCATTGCTTGACAAGATCGAGAAGTACAGGGAGGCAGTCACTGCATACGACCGCGTCCTTGAGCTGGACAGGGATTACAAAAACGCCTGGTTCAAAAGAGCGCTTGCCCTTGAGGCACTTGGAGAGTGGGAGAGCGTCATAGCAAGCATAGATAACGCGCTTGCCCTTGATTCAAACGATAAACGATACTGGCTCCGCAAGGGCATGGCCTTGCTTTCGCTGGAACGGTATGAGGGTGCTATTCGGTGTTTCGAGCATGTGTTACAATTGGATGCTGAGCATGCAGAAGCCACTGACCTTCTGGCAAGAGCTAGGGACGGAGCTAGAGACCAGAATCTTGAGAAGTTCGCAAGGGCCTTGCTTGAGCATGAGGATAGGATCAACAGACAGGTCAAAAAAGAGGAGGCATTCAAGGACTGCCACATCCCATATTCATATCTGGATTCAGTACTAGGCTACATATCTGAGCCGGTTGTGATGGACCTTGCCACGCTTCTGCCTGCTGAGATCGATAACCTAGAAGATTTCTCACACGACCTGATCATGCGTTCTGTAAGCGGCGAGTATAATCTGAAGCAGGGGATCAAGCTCTCGTTTGCAGTGGTATGCTTCAAGGACAGGACAATCAATGACTGCAAGCGTGTCATTCACTACATCGAACTGGTCGAGTCGCTAACGTTCACCCCTGAAGACATGGACCCTGACCTGGAGGAGATCCTCCATTCAGCACTTGATATGCCCCACGAGAGCAGAACCCTTACTGACCTGGTCTCCGACCTTGGTCTTGGGATAATGAAGGCTCGAAAGGTGCTTTCGGCACTGAGTGGGTTTGACAAGGACAGTGGGGAGACCGCACCTGGCGATTCCCTTGTGGACCTTGAAGGTGAAA
>JAUVCJ010000041.1 GCA_030595765.1 Thermoplasmatota archaeon
GGTTAGAAGCTGGCACCCCCCTTATCAAGTCCGAAGGGGTTCATGCCATCCGTGCACTCAAAAAGGACAATCCCCACAAGGTACTGGTAGCTGACATGAAGATCGCTGACACCGGAGGGTTCGAGACCGAGCTGGCATCAAAGGCTGGTGCCGACATCGTATGTCTGTTGGGCATCAGCGACGACGAGACAATTGTGGAAGCGGTACGGTCTGGTAAGCAGTACGGCACCATGATAATGGTGGATCTTCTCAGAGTTCCCAACAAAGTCGAGAGGGCAAAGCAGGTCCAGGCTCTGGGTGCCGACTATGTATGCTTGCATGTTGGGATCGACGAGCAGATGCAGGGTTGCGAGCCATTCAAGGACATACGAGCTGTGGCTGAAGCCGTTACCATCCCAGTGGCAGTGGCAGGAGGGCTCAACTCCGAAACTGCGGTCAAGGCCGCGGAGGCCGGCGCCAGCATAATCATCGTAGGAGGAGCCATAACCAAAGCGCCTGACGTAATTAAAGCCACAAGAGACCTTAAGGAGTCCCTTGCTAGTGGCGCTACTGTTCCTACCGAATTATACAAAAAATACTCTCAAGAAGAGCTCAGAGAGGCCTTTGAAAAGGTTTCCACCCCAAACATTGCTGATGCCATGCACAAGCAAGGCGCAATGGTCGGGATAATACCCAGGATAAACCCCGGTACTAAGATGGTAGGCAAAGCCAGGACGGTCAGGACCATTGATGGAGACTGGGCCAAAGCAGTTGAGGCCATAGACAAGGCAAACGGAGGGGATGTTCTGGTAATTGATGCAACAGGTGGGCACACCGCCATATGGGGAGAGCTTGCATCCTGGAGCTGTAAGAACAAGAGGATCGCTGGAGTGGTCATCGATGGAGCCATCAGAGATATAGAGGATATCCTGAGAATGGGGTTTCCTGCTTTTAGCCGCCATCTAGCTCCCAACGCAGGCGAGCCAAAAGGCCACGGAGAGATCGGTTGTGAGATCGTTTGCGGTGGCCAGACTGTTAACCCAGGAGACTGGATAGTCGGCGATGAGACAGGGATAATGGTTATTCCGCGAAGCAGGGCTGTTCAGATTGCGAACAGAGCTCTGGATGTCATGGAGCGCGAGAACCGGCTACGGGAAGAAATCAAGAGAGGCTCCACCCTTTCTAGTGTTCTGAACCTTGAAAAATGGGAGAAAGTGAACTAGGTGTTCTTCTTGGACTAGCTGAGCCCAATGCGGCGAACTGATGTCGAAGCTCTAGAAATACAGTTATTACTTGGCTTGATTGCTTTGGTGAATTTGAAGTTCTTGGTTGGATTACCTGAATAAACCAGAATCACTTGGCCTGATTGCTTGGATAAATTATTTACCACAGCACTACGTACGTCGTCCTAATGACCCGAAGGTGCCTGACCATACTACTGCTAGCCACATTAACTCTATCTCTCTTAATGCCTCTCGCATCGGCTCAATATGGCCCAGATGCCCAGGCTAGTCCTGAAGTGCTACCCTGGTATGAGAGAACTGCTATGGATCAGAACCGCAACTACAGATCTGATTCCCTGGATTCACTTAGACCCCTTGAGAGGGCAAACATCCTCATAGACCTCGATAGGCCTCCTGACTGGAAAGACAGTGCACTCCTCAATGGAATGGGCTACGAGGTCGGCAACGTGTTCGAATGGCTTCAAATTGTCAGCCTGTGGAACGTGCCATCATGGCGTATCCCTGCCCTGCTTGAGCTGGATGGCGTGGTCTTTATTGAGCAGGCATACCTTCCAACCTTCTTTTCCGATGTAGGTAGCCCAGCTGCCAGGGCTAGAGAGTCAACTGAGTACTCACCATACACGGCATGGGAACTGGGTTTCAGTGGGGCTGGCGTCAATGTCGCCATCATGGACACTGGAATTGATGATGACCACCCAAGTTTCGATGGCAAGTGGGTTGGAGGGGCTGACTTCTCCAAACCCGACACATTTTTAACACCCAGAGACGGAACTCACGATGCCGATGATACCAGAGGCCATGGCACAACTTGCGCCGGGATCGCTACCGGTACCGGAGCACCAGATGGAACCTACATGGGTGCAGCGCCTGATGCAAAGCTTGTGGATGTGCGCATTGGCACTGCTGCTGGAGCCTCCCCAGGAGAGGGCCCACAGAACCAGTACGATGCTGCACTGCTGGCAATAGAATGGAGCAATGCCTACAAAGATGAGGCCTGGACTGGCCAGGGAGAGGAAAATGCTGGCATCGACATTGTATCCCTTTCCTGGGGAATACCCTTTGATGGCTCCAGCGATGGATCCGACGCCTACTCAAGAGGGCTTGACCAGCTTGCAGATGCAGGCGTCATCCCGGTAGTGGCCGCTGGTAATGACGGCCCAGGCAATGATGGATTCACAGGAATGGGAGCCGCATCAAAGGTCATAACCGTAGGTGCAACCGATGATCTGAACACCATCAACCGCACCGACGATATCATAGCATCCTACTCGAGCAGGGGCCCCAGGTACGATAACGGCGATGGATACGCCATAGATGAATTGAAGCCTGAAGTTTCAGCCCCAGGCAGTCACATCATGCAGGCAGAGTACACAATAAGGCCGTTACAATCAGCTACTGGCTATAGTGACCGCGGGTCTGGCACCAGCTATGCAACCCCTCTGGTGGCTGGCGTTGTGGCTTTGATGCTTGAGGCAAACCCGAACCTGACCACCGATGTTGCAAGAGAGATACTAAAATTCACTGCCGAAAGAAAAGAGAACGCTTCAGCCCCAGAAGTGGACCCATTCTGGAACAAGGACTTCGGCTGGGGAATGGTAGATGCCTACAGAGCTGTAGTAGTATCCCTTAATACAGAGGACGTAAGCGCCATAGATGTGGACCTTCAGAACCATGTAATGAACCTCACATACGAGAACAACAGGGTCCGCGCCGACGGTTGGGTATGGCATCATCGAGGAGAGAACATTGATGCAGTTGAGGTACGCATAGATGGCGGAGAGTGGATAGAGGTGCCCATCGAAGACCCCGCAGTGGATGGAGCCATTTATGACGAGTGGCATTTTAGCGCACTCACCACAGGCCTAACCAATAGCAATCATACACTGGAGGCTAGAGCGGTATCGGGAAGCATGGCATCCCTATCTGAACCAATGGAATTCATTGTATCTGGAGCTAGCACCGAGTTCTCACTTTCTGGTGGAGCGCTTGGAATGGCTCTGATAATAATCATGTGCGGCATAATAGGTGCTGCTTACTACCTGACCAAGGCTGGCTACATCAAAGTGCCAGAAGAGGAAGCAATGTAAGCTGACAGTATGTAAGCCAACAGAATTAGTTAATACAATTGTAAGCTAACAGACCTAGTTCATCCAATAAAATTCTGAAACTCTCTTTTAAGCATGGCCAGTAATCCTGTATTCATGAACACACGGAACATATCCCTTGCAAGAGGCGCATCCAGTCTGCCCTCAGAGCAGAAATAAAGATCCTCCCAGGTTGGGCAATACTTGCTTTTGAAGAATTTTTCCGAGGAATAAGGGTAGAAACGGTCGAAGTTGGAGGAGACAAACAACAGGATCTTCCTGTGTATCGGGTCGATGTTGCATACCTTCGTTGGGAAAGCTAGGTTCGGAAGCATACCCAGGTAAAGCCTCATTGAGCCCTCCTTTTTCAGCGCCTCTATGGCATTGACCAACAAATAGTCCATTGTGCCGTATGGCGAGCCTAGACCTCTGCGGCTCATGTCCATGTACCATCCATTGCTGGCGGGTATGGGGTGAAGAACAAGAAAACCCTGAACCCCACCATTATCTGATGCGACGAAGAACCGTCGATCTCCAGGTCTTTCCCAATCCAGCCTGCCGATCACGAACTCCAGCTCCACACCGCCTTTGGAAGAGAGCCATTCATCCGAGATTCTGGAGCACTGCGCCTGAACCACCTTGTCGCGGCCCTTTTCGGGTTGGTACTCCCAGGCTCTCAGGTCTCCATTGCTGGCTCTATTGTATCCTCCTCTGACATTTGCCATGCGTTTTCCAGCCAGGGAGAATGCCTGGATATTGATGCGGGAATCCCTTCCTGCCGGGGTGCATTCAAAGCCTGCATTCCTCATGCTCGATATGGCCTGGCCAGAGGCTCCAAAGAAAACTACCCTCATCCCTTTTTTTGCTCCTTGCTCCTTGAAAGCATTGATGAAGACCGGCAGGTCCAGAGGGGCACACACAGGCTCGGCTAGTCCCACCAGGGTCCTACCACTAGGCTTGTATGCAATAAAACCCTCCACACCAGGAACGAAAAACCTTTCCAGTCTTGGGTCCAGAGAGGAATAGCACAGTGAGTAGTTACCATACTTTCTTACAAGCTTCAATGGTTCTGGGCCCTCTGACATCTACCCGAACAGATACCCTTGCCCCTTATGGTTTTTTGTCCAAGCTAACGGCTGGGGGATATCCAAAGTCCTGAGCGTAGCGAGGATTCAAGCGGAGTGCCAAGCACTCTAGCCAGATATGAGTTACTAATAAACTCCTGGGTATCTATCCTTCAAAAAGTTTACGGTGTTCTTAAACCCTTCAGTCACTTTTCCATCGACTACTGCAACAAGAACCTCTTCTTTGTCACCGCATTCAACAACAGGTTCTCCGTAGGGATTTACTACCCGGCTTCTCCCTGGATAAGGAAATTTATCATCTGCACCGATGCGATTTGTAGCTACAAGCCAAATTTGATTATCTAAGGCGCGAGCACTTGTTGCCAGTCTCCACTGCGATAAAAAGGGGGTAGGCCAATTCGCAGGCATAAAAACAATGTCAACGCCCTGCAACGCTAACGACCTTGCGATCTCTGGAAAAATAACATCATAACATATCATCAATCCGACTTTTCCGAATTCGGTATCCACCACAGCATACTCACCACCATGAGATATGTAGTCCTGTTCCTCCATGAAAAGATGTATCTTCCTGTATTTTGCTAGGATTTCTCCACAGGGATCTATTAGAATAGCTGTGTTGTAAATCTTATCATCAGCGATCTCAGGAATCGAAGCGACTATGTATATCCCATTTTCTTTGGCAATTACCCCGAGTCGATCGGTTACATACCCCGGAACTGGCTCCGCAAACTTACTGCACCGTTCTGGGATGTTGCCTATCGATAGGTATTCAGGCAGACATACAAAATCAGCCCCCTTTTTAGATGCTGTAGAGACTAACTCAGCAGTTTTGTTTAGATTTGCTTCCTTATCTTCAAGTTTAATATCCATCTGTGCAACAGCAACCTTGAATTCTTTCATGCTTTCACCTCTTTATTATCTGTCTTCCATAACGTGTTTATCCTCATGTATGGATTCTATGGGATGACATGCAGAGATCCCATTCGATTAGTATCATCTGTTGTTTTAAGCCTTTTGTCCTCGATTTCATATAACCTATTTTTGTCCTCGATTGCGTATAACCTGTCTCTCACTGACCTTTTCAGCTCTCGTGGTTCAAAGCAATTCGAGGTGCAAAATAAGATATGCTAGGAAATCCTGACCTTGGATGAAGGTGATGAGGTAAAACGGTGATGTCCAGAAAGCAGAGAGGGACATGGGCAAGAACCCTGGAAACCTTGGGTAAGAACATATTTCTGGCGATGGTAGCCCTTATCCTTATGCTTGAGATTGCGCTTTCCAGAGCTCCTAGGGTATACCAACTTCTACTTGCTGGCTCAGTTGGCTTCATAGCTACAACATTCCTGAACCTGGCCATCAAGCTGGCGCTGCAAAAGCGCAGGCCTGTTAAACGTCAAGCTCCCTCAGGGCACCCTTTAGGTGGAATAGTCACCTACTCGTACCCCAGCTATCATACCCAGCTATCCTTCACCATGGTAACCATAGGGTCGCTTTTCATGTACACCCATTCAATATTCATTTGTTTGGGCCTCCTGTTGCTCATGATGGTCATCTCTTACTCCAGGATTGCATTGCGGGCTCACTTTCCCAGGGACGTTGTTGCCGGCGCCATCGTTGGTGCTGGTGTGGGCATTATAATTTTTCAAACAATAGGTTCAATATCAAACCCAATAGCAGCCATAGGCGGGTTCGTCCTCACGCTACTTCTTTTCTACTGGATACCGGATTATAGTCAAGAACCAAACATATAGGACACGAATGGCAATCTCCGATTTGCCATGAGTCTGGGCTCAAACGAGCCCTAGATTTGGATGGGTTCTTGACTATGTGTGGCACACGAAATCGTTTGTCCTAAATGATAAGTACGCCACTATAACGTGTAATATACTTACAATATACCAAACGACTGGTTGGCTGTGAAGAGTTCTGCGGGATGCTCATAGATACTTGGCGAGTTAATCCACATCGGTGACGACCTTTCCAGTTAGCAATAATAGATTTCCTATTTCCCTCAGAGACCATTCTGGTATCATAGAATCTCCTTAAGCACGTTTATGTTAGTACATGGTAACTCAGTAGCAAACCCATCTGATTGCATTATATCATTCCATTGCAAACTTAGGATGTTATCCCCATTAGGCTCATACTGATACTCATCAGCAAAAATAAGTAAAATACTGTGACAATTGCAACCTTCCACTCTGTTTTTTTTTTGATTACCTCGGGTTTTAAAACAATAAAACATATATACAAAATGTCACACGCATACCCAATAAAAACCACTGTGATAAACAAAGCTCTAACAATCATCGTTTGGACAGTTTTTTCATAATACCAGGGTTGGTTTGCAAGCGCGAAGGCGATAATATACATTATGGGTAAAATTAATATCGCAACCCATCCAGCAATATCAGAGGGGTGTCTCTGTTTTAAAAAGGGGGTATCCCTTTTTTGATGTATATCTTCTCTGATATCCAGATGGGATACTTCCTTTTTGTCTTTAATTTGTTTTAACCTAATTTGAATCCCACTCCGTATATGTTTTCAGGCGAAGAGAGTGATAATAACTGTCCAAGATTTGGTTACATGGATAATATCGATATTCTCTCCAAGAAAACCAGCCCCAACCCACGGTGACCCATCTTCCTTCTGAACCCCACGACCACCCATCGGTTGTTGCCCACGCATCATAAACGGACGGTCCAGAGTTACCGAATAGTTGCCCAATTATGTCATTAAACTCTTTACCCCAAGCAATCGACCATGTCGTCCAATATGAGCAACCAGTTTGCCGTAATTTACATCCCACATAGGCATGCCCCCACTTATCATCTCTTCCTTTTGGGTAGTAGTTCCAATAATAGTCTGCGAATGCCATACCGGCTATTGAGGTGCAATATAAATAGCTAAATGTACCGTTTGGATCTACCCAATTCACAGGATTTCCACCAACATATTGATACTGATTCGGCCCGTCCACCATCCCGGCGGGGTCCTTCTGCAAAAAACGCCCAAGCGCAGGATCGTAGCTTCTAGCCCTGTAGTAATATAGCCCCACATCGGAATCCCATTCTCTAGCAGTGAATCTGTATGGGTTTTGTACTGAACCAGTTTCTTGTGCAACTCCTCCAAATGCATCATAGCCATACTGAGCCGCATAGCTTCCATCAGAACCTACCAGGGCGCGTACACTGCCAAGGTGATCGCTCATGTAGGAGGAGGAATAGCCTCCCCGGTCCATCCGGAGCGGCTCGTCAATGCCTGGGCCATTTACATAGCTGGCTATTACATTCCCGCTCACATCTAGCTCCATTATGAAGTTGGACCGGTCATAGAGGTAGTAGGTTGTTAGATTGCCTACCGTGACGCTTAACCGTGTGCCGTCTGCTGCGTAGGAGTAGGAAGAGTTTGGTTCCGAGGGCGGATTCACTGCGATTAGCCTGTTCTCGTAATCGTAGGTGTAGGAGATTGTCTCGATGATATCAAAGCAAATTCCGAACGGGTCGAGCGGGTCGCAGCTCTGGACAACTCTCTCCTTCGACATCTGATTACCATTATTGTCGTAGGTGTATGTATAGGTGCTGTCGGAGAGGAGCCTGTTGTCGGAGTCGTATGTGTACTCTATAAGTTTCGTGTCGGTTTCCTTGCTCAGGCGGTTACCACTGGCATCGTAAGTGTATGTTTCATACGAGCCATCAGGGTAAGCCGCATGGATCAGATGATATACAGCATCGTAGGTGTATGACGTGTTTCCTACCCCGGACTCGTTCAGTGTGAGAATATTTCCAACATTGTCATAGATGTATTGGTATGATGATAGTGGATTGCCATTGGAGAAGTGTTCAAGGGTAACGAATCTTCCTGCATTGTCATAGGTGTAATTAGTAGATTGGGGGCTGCCTGAGTACTGGACTCGGATTCTCCGACCGAGGGTGTCGTAGCTGTAAAGAGTGGAGTCGCCGGAGGGGTCGGTGATGGAGGCTGGGCGGTCCAGGGCATTGTAGGCGTAGGTGGTCGTTCCTCCCAATGGGTCGGTCATTGTAAGCCTGTTGCCATTCTCGTCGTAAGTGTACGAGATAGTTTTCTGGAAATCTCCATAGTCCACAGTCTTTGAAGTAATTCTATTCAATTGATTATACAAATAACTTACATTTTCACCAGCACCATAAGTGCTCAGGGTCTGCAAAAGATTCCCTTCATTATCATAATCGTTATAGATGTAAGTGCCATCTGGGTAACTAGTGGCGGTCCGGCGGTTTAAGGTATCATACATGTATGTAGTAGTCTGCCCATTTTCGTCAGTTCTACCTACCATGTTCCCTACAGCATCATAAGAGAATGTCTTGAAATTTCCACTGGGGTGGATTAACTTATTAACACGGTTTAGTTCATTGTACTCCTGATAAGTCGTGTGACCATTGCCATCTGTAATAGAAATCATGTTCCCAGCATCGTCATAATCGTAGGAAATAACACTGCCGGTAGCATATGTAGTACTAATGAGGCGGCCATCCACATTATAGTCAAATAGCTTTACATTGCCATTTGCATCTATTTCCTTGACCTTATTACCCATGGAATCGTATTCAAACATCGTTTCCTGCCCCAAGGGGTCTTGAATCTTTGCTATGCGGTTTAGCTCGTCGTAATAATGGAATGTTGATTGACCCAGGAGATTGGTAACTTCTATTCGATTCCCGTTGGCATCATATTCGTATCCCGTGGTCTTGCCTGTTGCGTCAGTTGTCAACACCACCCGGTTCAACTCATCATACTCCATAGTGGTCAAATATCCACGAGCGTTTGTGGTGGAAACCATATTGCCAACACTGTCATACACAGAAACCTGCTCGTTTCCGAGGGCATCAATGGTTTTTATCCTCCTGTTCAGTTCGTCGTACTCGTAGGTTGTTTGATGGCCATTCCTGTCTGTGGTTGAAAGAAGGTTGCCAACACCATCGTAGGCATAATATGTTATTTGCCCGAGACGGTCAATATCCTGTATCTTTCTATCCAAGCCGTCATAAACATATTGCGTCAAACCACCGTTTGCATCCATTCTCCAGATCATGTTACCATTCAGGTCGTATCCAAACTCTGTGGTTTCTCCCTTTGCATCAGCTGTCGATTTTAGTACGCTAAGCGACTCGTCGTAATCGTAAGCGGTCTGATGGCCGTTCTCATCGGTGGTTAAGAGAAGGTTTCCTTCTCCATCGTAATCGCGGGTTTTGTCTGTTGTTGTCGCATCAAGAACGCTTATTACTGGTATCGAAAGATACATATTAGCTGTCTTGTCCCAAACAAGAACGTCATTCCATTCGTATTCTGACGATTTTTCCTCAATGGTCCTTCCTGTTTCATCGTATAGATATTCTACAGCATGGTCATTAGGATAATAAACCCCTATAATCCTATTTGAATCATCATATTGTATCTCGGTGTTTTCTCCTGTTGGGTCTAGCATGGAAATCATGTTTCCCTCAGCGTCATATTCAAATAACGTTTCTTCTCCCATGGGGTCTATTGTAGAATATACAAGACCTTCGGAAGTGTAAGTGTAGAGCGTCTGGCTTCCAGAGGGGTCTGTGTTCTGGATAAGATTCCCATTCATATTAAAATCATAAGCGGTTATTCTACCGAGTGCATCAGTTTCATCAATTTTCAAAGAGATATAATTTGTTGGTGAATCCTCGTTCTGCCATGTATAACTGGTCATGAAACCTTTTGCATCAGTCCGCGTAAGCATATTGCCAAAGGCATCATAAGTGAATGTTGTCGTGTGGCCGTTTGCATCAGTGATGCTCGCAAGGTTTTTATCCGAATCCCATGTTTTGTAGCTAATACCTCCACAACAGATGGGACCATTCTCCTGAATGGGACTGCCTGCGTTATCAAATATGGTCAGGCTTTCAAATCCTCGGGCATTTGTTGTCTGTGTGAACTTGGGATAGAAATATTCAAATTCATATTTGGTGAAAGCATTTACTCCGCTATCTGCTACAGGGTCGTACTCAGAACGTAATGCATACTGCACCAAGTCTCTGCCATGTGGTCCTTTCAGGTACACGAAAGTATCCATACCATTTATACCATCAATGAAACGCCACATATTGCCATCGGAATAGTAAGCATATTTTGTCGAGCTTCCAGAAGCGTCCATAACTTCGATTAGGTGTCCTGCATCATCATATGTAAAGGATATCACTCCAAATGATGGTTCTGTTAGGGATTCCACTCTTCCGTCCGTGTTGTAGATATAAGTTATTCCAGTACCTGCATCATCATAAACACTTGTTAATTCGTCGCCAGAATATGAAAAATGCAGGTTATTACCATTTTTATCTGTTTCAAGCATTAGCACACCGGCTGAGTCAAATGAGAATACTTCACCATTCTTCATTCTGAGCAAGTATCCACTACCATCACTCTTTATTTGGGAATGTACACTAGGGGGTGCTAAATAAGAGCCATCGGCCTGCAAGGTATATGCGTGGAAGGAGCCATCAGCTTCAGCGACAGTGATATCGCCTGATGTTTCTATTTGGAGATGCATGTCGTAATTGTGACTCCAGCCCATTCCAAAGGGGCCATCAATGTATTTGTTATGAGAGTTGTATGTTCTAGTAGGTTTTATATTGAATCCTAGACCCCTAATAATTAGATCTTCCTGGGGGAGATAGAGGTTGCCATTTACTCTGTTTATCGAGTATTTACACTTGTTTCCACAGCACTCGCCTGTAAAATCCTGGCAGTTCTCATGGCCCGTGTTTCCTATGAAGTTCGGTATCGATGGGTCCGTGTTGTAAGTCAACTCGCCTGGAAGTTCGTCGTCAGAGGTTCCAGTTATATCATCTAAGCCATCGGAATCAAAGATGCCATCCTGAACAAGGTCTTGCCATCCATCCCAGAGCCAATCACCATCCGTGTCTGGGTCAAGGGGGTCTGTTGTCACTTTTATTCTTGCCATTTCACCTGTAACGATGATATCATCCACCCAGGCATGGGTAGATGAAGTCTTGCTGCTAGCTAGCCCTCTTGTCCCAACCCCAAAGGCATCGAATATGAAATCATTTCCAGTTGCTGATAAAGGACAAGTGCCAACAACTCTGGTTTGGGCATCATCACTAACCGTGAATTTCAGCTCATGGATTCTGGTTGGAGTAAATTGATTAATATGCTCGATTTTGAATACATATTCTTCATGAGGTATTCCGGTAAAGCCCGGATCGGGTTGGCAATGAACACCATTTTCGTCCCTGTATGTGATCAGGAGACTCGTAGTAGGCCCAGAAGAATCCATGCTGCCGTACAGGATGGTGATGGAATTCGAGCTTTCATAAAGATTGGTTGTTGTATCAGCGAAGTTATCCTGGTTAGCAATAAAGAAGGCAATTGCATTCTGCCAGTTACCCCGGTCTATAGTGCCCCATCGGAACGATACACTCCATGGACTGCCATCCGACCTAATCGACTCTGGAATTGCTCTACCATAGAGTAGGTCTCCAGCGTCACTTCTATCTGTTATCAACTCGATTCTCTTGTTTGCCTCATTCCAATCTATACTGCTCCTCAGAACATCGTTCTGGTCTGTTAACTGCGAGAAGCCCTCGTTTGACCGATCGAAATCGAAGTTTTTGTATTTTAGGTCAATTGTCTGTGGAGTCAATTCCTCTCCATCCAATAAACCATCACCGTCAGAATCACTAGAGCCTAGTGTGAATGGTGAGAAATGTGTCGTACTTGCCCAGACGAAGTTGTTCTCGGTGTCAATACCAGTATCTTCGCCAAGAGCCCCATCCAGAAGTATGTTCCAGCTATCTCCATCCCAGCAATACATTCTAAGATATTCTTCGTTAACGGATAAGGTTGTCTCGTCATATTGAATCTTAATAATCGATGTAAACGCCTCTAAACTCTCGGTAGTGATATCATAGTAACCTGTAACACTACCTTCAAACTCTACTTCTGGGTAGATCTCGGTTATTGTCGGGGGCTTCTCGGAGACGCCATCATAATCCATTGCAACGCTCACACCAAGCATCGGCTCCACAACTACAACGTCAGCATCAAACTCTTCGCCAGTAACAACTTCGTACTTCATGGGGTCTGGGTCTTCTCTGTCTGAAAACAAGTCTCCGTCAATATCTGGAGTAAAGGAGTAGAATACTGTCTTGCCTTGGAATAATTCTAGGTTGCCATCTTCTGTAACTCGCAGAACGAGATTATTATTTGTTGCGGTGGCTCGGTCAATATACAACGGGAATGTCCAAGTTTTGCCATTGTCTGAACTCCCGCTATACATCCAGCTAAGGGTTCCATCTATGGAACATTCCACCCAGACGACGTAGATTATAACGGTCTCAACGTCTATCGCAATCTGCGGATGAAACTTTTCTGTAGCTGTTGAAGATATAATTATCTTTGTTGGGTTCTTGTCGTTGCCCATGTTCTTCTCGACGCCATCTCCGCCGTTGTTGGCATAGTAAATGCTCCATACACCCTCTGTTTGCTCACGCCAGACTTTGTGAAGGTTGTTGTCAGAGTTCATAATTGCATCTGGCTGGCGGCCGTTTGGAGTTGGCGAGACTGCACAGACGCTTGATGTTAACATCGGTATGACTGCGAATACTACGAGAATAGGTTTGTTAAGATTCGTGGGTTTTATCAGCTTCAGTAGTTCCCTAACTTTTGTAGCCTGATATTTGCCTCTGGTCATAGGAAAGCTTTATATAGTATAAGTGAGCGCCGCCTCATGGCTTCCAC
>JAUVCJ010000226.1 GCA_030595765.1 Thermoplasmatota archaeon
GATGCTCCAATTCTGGACTGTGGTATCTTACTTCCATCCCTACCTCTACTGTTGCGGTGCAGGCCAGAGGTGGTATTGGGATTGGAGGGGAGGTTATTGAGTGGTCATAGGTACGGTATTCCTTGACTTCTGGAGCTAGTATCTCAAGGTTCCAGCCGTCACCTTCTGCAAACAGCTCCAGAATATGATTTTGCACGCTCATCAATGGATCCAGAGAGAAGGCCAAAACAAAGTCAGAGGCCACAACTCCCCCATCAATTAGCAGTCCCCAGTGAATATTTCCATCGCCTGGATCAAGGTATTTTAAAATATGTATCGTGAAATATATCTCAGAATCAGAAAGTTTCTCATCCAATGATACTGTCAACACATCGCCGGTTCTGCTGGAGGACGATGCTATTTCCGGGTATGCCTTGACAGCAAAATCGTAACCAAAGACGTTGAATGTAAAATCAATATCAAAAAAGCTCAGCACAAATCCAACAACCTCGGATATCAGAGTGTCCATGGCTATTGCAATGAATTCCTGGGCAAGCTCGGTCATAAATGTGAATATATCGTTTAGTTGCTCAATAATCTGGTTTGCAAACCCCATCAAGACATTCATAACCTCTTTGAATATCTCAGCGATCTTCATCAGCATATCCAGATGCATTTTGACATAGAACACCATGGCATCCCATATCATACCTAGAAAATCCATTATGTCATCAAATATGGTTCTGTCAGGCTGGTAATCCACACCCTCCAAGACCCATGCGGAGTATACAGTCACTGTGAGTGTCATGTCAAGGTCGATATTTTTGTTATCATCCGCTCCTCCTAGGCTACTGAATATCCCACTCATGGTATTGCTCGATGAAATGCTGATGTTCACCGAACCTGCAATTTTGACATTCCAGGAGGTCTCAAACGGGTGAATGTGGGATTCTTCCACTCTGGTGTATCGAACTCCTTCAGGAGATGAGATCAATACCTCAAGCCCTGGTTTAATTCCCTGATAATATGTCAACCCAAGGTATGCAGGTTCCTGGTCAAGTATGAATGAGTCCTGAACCAATAATGTTACTCCAGGATTGCTTGTTATCCTTTGAAACTCGAATGGCACATCCAATGCACCAGGAACGAAGTAAGGAACATTGGCAGAATCTAACCCATCTAGAAGCCCATCTAACGTGCTTCTGGCAAGAGAAAACGCAGACCCCGATAAGAGTCCCTCCTTCCCCTCGTCTCCATTTCCCACTAGGTTCCAAGCAATGCTATTTCCATCGATCGAATGGGTTCGAATGGCATTGATAAGATCCCATTTTGCTGTGCTGTAGGTTCTGTTCACCACGAAATGTGCCTGGCCTTTAAGTTGTAGCAGATTGCTTTCGCCTAAACCCTGCTCTAATTCCTCTCTCTCCGGTGTGATCGTTGCAAACGAAGGAGGCTCGGCACCATCAGGTGTGGGAACCGATATGGACTCCTCTAGCTGATAACAGATGGTTGGGGCCAGGGTATTGACCAGCCTGCTGGAGGTGTTCAGGACATTTGTTTCCATACCAAGCATCTCATCATAGTGTGCATATAGAAATTCATACAGTTCATACATCAATTCCTCATGAACCTTCCCAATGTCCATTGCTCTCTGGACGATGTACTCATCCAGCTCATTTGTGTTCATGTACGCCTGAGCCTCGGTAAGCATATCATCAAGATGCTCTGTGGCCTGGGTTAGGAAACTGTTCCCATCATATGGGTCAAACGCGCTTTCAGGTATGTTAGAATAACGTGAAAGTACACCTTCCAATCCAGACTCCTCTGGATTCTCCAATCCGTAGGACTCCAGCAGTAATGAACAAAGCTCTGATACGATGCCAGATATCTCTGCCCCAGCCCCATCCATGCTCTCATTAAGAAATGTCTCCCACAGAGCGCTATTCTCAGGGGACAGCAAGCCCCTGTCATCAAACTCCAGCCCAACCTCATCACTGGGAATGGTGGCTGAATACGTTCTGTTAAGGTACCATGTTGCTAATCTTTCCAAAGGTGGGGTGGAAGAATTATTATCATCGTCGTACTCGATCAAGCGTTGTCCTGACTCATTAAGCCAAAATGCTCGTTCCCACCAGTGGAAGTAGGCTTCGGCTCCGTCCAATGGCTTTACAAGTGGTCCCAAATCCCCTGCGGCTAGCTGAATAAGCCCTCCAACCAATTCTACGGGTTCGATACCTAGATGCTGACTTAATTCGCCTGAGTAATCCATTGAAAGGTCTTCCATAAGCATAGCTGGCAAGGCTAGTGGATTGGTAAATGCGGTCATGCTAAGGGCGATAAAGGTGTCTAGTAACGCCCTTTCTGTTATCTGTTCCATGGATAGTTTCAGAAGTCGCGCCACATTAAATGCCCTGGATTGGACACCATGATGCAAAAGAAGGACATCGGCAGGGTCAATGATGCCGCTCTCATGCCATATTGCCAAGATCTCTGATATCTGGACGGAACCAACGTGTCCCTTTCCTTTTGCATCCATTATCTCCAGGGTTCTGGGGTCATATGTTCGAAAGCGTTTGATGTTCATGAGCAAAAGACCGATGTTGACAGCTGCTTCCACATTTTCATGTGTCAGTATGTACGATGTCGCAACCTTCTCCTGCTCGTCCAGGTTCGATGCGCCAACACCCTGAAGTACGTTGTATTGAGCAACCGTAGCAAGCTGGTACTTGATGATGCGAGCAAGCTCTCCAGCACCATCATTGGTATTGGCATTGAAGGACTCAAGTTTTCCATCAATGAAAGGAAACGAACTGTCCAAGTCCCGTGTGAAAGAGGCTCTGGCTTCCTGGCATCTGCCAGACTTAAGGCATGCCTTCAGTTCTGCCCAGCCGGATACCATGTAGTGGCTAACCACTGTCCTGTTCTCAAAGCTCCCTCCAGAATCATCAACGATTCCAGAACTCTGATTGGCATCATCATCCTCGTCAACATTTCCGTCAACATTGATATCCCCATCGCTCTCGTTGTCTTCATCTCCTCCTGGATTTGTTGCAGTTCCAGATCCGTTGAGCCCAACATCCCATACCTGGCTTTGCCCAGGATATATCTCAACTCGTTTCTCACCAATCTCTAGTGTCACATCGCCTAGCTCCCTTGGGAACGTTTGATTGATGTATTCTTCAAGCAAAGCCGCGAACTCGTCGTTGATGGTGGCTTGGTCTGCATTTTTCAAGGTGGCTATCTTTACACTGGATAGCCCCAGAAGGACTGCCTGGGTTTCAAATTCTTTTACTCCACCATCTAGCAGACTAGCAAGTATCTCATCCTCCCTGCTTGTAGCAATGTTGGTTACAAACTGTCTGTCAACATACCCCATATAGGCAGCGCTAATACCAGTCATGATCAGAAGGAGGGCTCCAACAAGAGCAAAGGATGTTGACCCCCGGGATTTCCCTGCTAGCGGCCTAAGATGGGTCATCCTGGTCATATATCTCCACCACCTAGCAATGCCCAGCGACATGAGCTGTTCCTTCCAGGCCATGCACCTCTGGGCATAGACTCAGGCATAGACTCAGGCATAGGATTGGGCATAGATTCAGGCATAGGATTGGGCATAAGATCGCCTACATCTTCTTCATAACACTGCTGTCGATTAGCTTGATGTCGATTCAAGTCCAGCAATACAGAGCCACCTCCACACTTTTTCCTTCAGAACTAGACTGATCATTGTTTG
>JAUVCJ010000125.1 GCA_030595765.1 Thermoplasmatota archaeon
CTGGAACTGGGCTGAATAGTAAATATCCTCGCTAGCTTCATGGATTGTCAAAAGCTGCGGGGTTGATATCGTGGGAGTCGTGGTCATGAAAAAGGGATATGTTTCATTCTCATGAATGCTCCAGACATTGAAGAAGTCCCAGCCGGTGAATGTGTTCTGCTGCTTCATCTGAGCTGTGGTCCTGCCATAGAAGCCTGTGCTGGCACCTGCCATAACCCCGGTATTTGTTCCAGATGTTTCTTTATCCCAGTAGCCCCCTGTCAATGTACCTGAAATTACCTGGCCAATCAATCCTCCGACATAATCGCTGCCGGTTGGCTTGCCGGTGGCGTAAACATTTGTAACATCCCCGTTCATGTAACCCAAGAAGCCACCTACCTTATATCGGCCAGTGGCATCTCCGTGAGCATAAGAGTTGCTGATGGTTCCAAAAACATCTCCACCGAAGCCGCCAATCTTATCCTGGCTCCCCACAGCATTGCCCATGGCGAATGAATTCGATATTGAGCCATGTATCAGGCCGGCAAAGCCTCCCACATTGCTTGCTCCCTGAGCACTACCCATTGCCAAGGAATCTGTGATGGAACCGGTGCCAGTGTTCTGACCAACGAAGCCTCCGATGTTGTTTGCGCCAGCTACATTGCCTGTGGCAAAGCTGTTGTTTATCTTTGCTTGATTGTAACCAACGAAACCGCCATTGGAGCTGCTCACCCCAGTTACGGTTCCAGTGCTGTAACTCTCGAATATGTTGCCTGCGTAGTTCCATCCCACAAAGCCACCAAGGAGACCTCTTCCATTTATAACGTCTCCAGTCGCATAGGAATTGGATATTTCTCCCTGGTTGGTCCCCACAAATCCACCCATGCAGTCAGGACCCATGGTATCTAAGCCGTTCAGGTAAATGGTGCCAGTGCTGTAACTATCTGAAATCTCACCACCTACGATGTTGATGCCAACAAAGCCCCCCGCCGCTGCAAATGTGGGGTCGTGGATGTCTAACGTCGAGTAGGATTTGATTATGGTGCCACCGTTTAAGCCTGCAATGCCGCCACAATTGCTAAGGGCACAATAAATGGTGCCAGTCGTATAAGAATTGGACACTGTGCCGTAATTCTTTCCAACCAGCCCTCCGATGGCCATGGTCTCGGTGTAACTCAGGTTGATAATGCCAACCCCTTCGATCTCTGCCCTGGTGCTTGTCTGTCCGAAGAGGCCGATCTCATTGGCGGTTGATTGATTTATGAAAAGGTTTGAGATGGTGTGGCCATTGCCATTGAATGTACCGTTGAAATTGGAGCTGGCATTCCCAACGGGAGTAAAGCCCTCCTCCAAGTTCCAGTCCTTTGTAATGGTTGCATCAATGTCATTGGCCAGGCTGTAATTGGCATTGAGGCTGCCGTTCATGGCCTGGAGATCCAGAATGTCCTCGATAACATATGGTTCGGCCACAGAGCCGTCTCCACCACCAAAAGTACCACCAGCAGCTTCAGTGCAACCAGTCAGAGTTAACATGAACAATAGCACGACCAGAGAAGCAAAACCTACCACAAATGCGACTTTTGCCTTGTTTAGATTCAAGATATCACCACCTCCCACAGTTGATGGGTTGGCTTTGGCACCATCAATGGAATTGTACTTCAAGGTATTGTGTGCCGAAACTGAATATTCATGGTAAAATAATAACTAAACAACGCCAGTCAGGGTCAGGGTAATTTATGGAGAAGTTCTTTCTTCTTCTTTCTTAAGGCTCACTTTCTCGTCTTTAAGGCTCACCGCCATATCTTGAGGGAATGTCTGGATGGCATTACGCATGTTGTCTATCCATTCCTCAAGGCGGGTCTCCATCTCATCCTGAACGTCTCTGGGATCAACTGCATGATAGATAAACTTGTAACCACCGTTCTCCAGGTTCACCCTCTCCTTATAGCAGATCTGGCATGAAATAAGTTGGCGAAGAGCTCGGTAAGCGGTGCTCCTGTCCTTTTTGAATCTCTTTCCAATCTCATCAGCAGATTGAGGACCCTGGGATGATAATGAGCGGAAAATGTCCACTTCAAAGGGATTGAGCTTGAGAATGCACTCGAGCAGGTCTCTACATTCAAGCAGTTTGGTGCCCATGCTCTTGAATGATTCTTTTTCCATATACTACCCAAACAAATTATCGGTCATAAGAGTTTGGCTACATCCAGCATAAATGTGGCCAAATCCACAGGGGTTGTGCGCTGATGTGGCACAGTCGCAACTATCTTATATCGCAATGAGTTCGGTTATTTTTGTAAGACCGGCCTAGTTGAACGACTGCCCCTAGGTTATCACACCTACGTCGTCATCTACTGGTCTATGATGAAGGAGGTTTCAATATGGAAAATGGTGAGAAAGAGATGCCTGAAACGCTGGATACAACCCCAGTACCAGACACCCAGTTGCCTGCAGACCCGATCCAGGATGTACCCCCGCCACCGGAGGATGTTCCTGAACCTGCAGAGCAGATGCCGCTACCTGATGAACCCGAGGCCATGCCCTTGGACATACCAGATCAGGAACCTGAGGTTCAACCCGAGCCTGCAAGTGAACCAGAACCAACGGCTGACCCTGTTGATGAGCCCAAAGAAGAGGGCTTGTTCGATGAGCTTTATAACACCCTTTTTAGCAAATCCTGGCCCATGTGGGTGGGATGCATCCTGCTTTCAGTTTTCAGTATCACACTTTTCCTAATAGCCTCCCCCTGGGGCTCCAGTGGAGGGATCTTGAACTGGGGACAGAACCTGTTTGAAATGATCGGCATTGACCAGTCCAATTCAGCTCCAAACGGCGTTACTCAACTGCTCGATAACCGATATGCGATGCTCTCTATTGTAATGCTAATTGGCGCCATGGGCAGTGCACTGATGGCAAAAGAGTTCGCAATTCGTGTCGCTCCCAAAGGAGAACTTGTCAAGGGATTCATTGGCGGTTCCATCATGGGTATCGGAGCCATCATTGGAATGGGGTGCACAATAGGCAACCTGTACAGCGGTCTGCCGGCATTGTCTGGAGGTGCTCTGGTTTTCGTTCTTGGACTCTTCGTTGGAGTTTTCATTGCTGTTAAATACATACTTTGGGAGATGGAGAAGTTCCCCAACATGAGCATGGGAAAATCCTGCACGTTCCTGGGTGCTAACACAAAAAGAACATCACTTCAGCCTCTTGCAGGCATAATCGTCCTTGCGATCGGCGGCTCGTTGGCATTCCTGTACAACGCGACCAGTGACATGGTACTTATCGGCTTCATCCTGATTGGACTTATGATCGGAGTCGTTCTTCAGAGGTCCCGTTTCTGTGTTGTCAGAACTATGCGCGAGACCTTTTTGACTGGAGATTCCACACCTACAGCCGGCCTGATAGCAGGAATACTTGTGGGACTTTTGGGATTCACAGTAATCAAAATTATGGGGATCGGAAGCGAGACCAGCATGGTAGCTTCCAACTTCTGGGTGCCATCCATTATTGGCGGCATCATCTTCGGTTTCGGCATGACAATCGCTGGAGGATGCACGGTCGGCTCAACTTGGAGAGCTGGCGAGGGGCATGTCAAGCTCTGGTTGTCTCTAGTTGGACTTGTGATGTTCCTGCCACTGACTGCTGAATACATCAAGCCTGCGTTCATGGACATGCTAACAGACGACATGAAGCAGAAGATCTTCCTGCCAGATTACTTCGATTATGGCGGCGGGATCTGTCTTATGATACTCATCCTGCTTGTGTGGTACCTGTTTGCCAAGTGGAACGACAGAACAGGAAAGCTGACAGCTCTTTGATCTAAGGAGGTATTAAGAATGACAAAAATGGATAAAATCATGACGGTTGCATGTGTGGTCATCCTGTTGTTGGGTGTAGCGACATTCACCATGCTTAAAGTTGATGAACCCGAAGAGATAGGACCTGACCCTGCAATTGTTGTATTGGCCGAGACCGGAGCCTATCTAGCTGCTCCCAAAGTAGTAGTGGCAGCTGCAGACCTCAGTACCGAGCTGAATGACGGCATCGCAAGCGATGACCCGTTCATTCTCGACATCCGCTCTTCAACCGATTTTGCTCTGGGACACATACCCGGAGCAATCAATATACCCTATACCAGCGTGTTTGTCCAAGAAAATCTGGATAAACTGCCAACCGACAACCAGATCGTGGTCGTCTGCTACACTGGACACACTGCAAGCCAGATAACAGCGCTACTGAACACCGCCGGATATGATGCAATAGCCCTAAAATTCGGCTTTGAGTCATGGTTCAGTGGTGGAAAGGCCTTCAATGCCGCCACCGACCAGCATGACTATGCACTGGTCACCGGTACCGAACCAGGCGTCATGCCTCCAGCTACCCGATGCGGAGAGGATGAACCACCTGCGGATGATGAACCAGCAGCTGAAGAACCTGATGCTTATGTTGCAGGAGATGGAAATGTAAGCGACCCGGTCCTGAACGCCGCCAATCTGTTCGTCCAGTCAGGAAAGCCAGCTGCAGTTAAGGCAGATGCACTTTATGCCACACTCACAGATGGTGACGCTTCAAACGACCCCTTCCTGCTCAGCATAAGAGGCGCAGTCGATTATGAAGCTGGACACGTGCCTGGAGCAGTCAATATGGCATTCGGCGAGGTATTCAACGAATCTAACCTTGCTCTATTGCCTACCGACAGGCAGATCGTGGTCATATGCTACACAGGGCACACCGCAAGCCAGACAATGGCTCTGCTTAACATCAACGGCTTTGATGCAACCGCACTCAAATGGGGTTTCGAATCCTGGTCAAACGGTGGAAAGGCGTTCGACCCTGCAACTGTCTTGGGTGGACGACTTGAGATATCCACCTTCATACTGGCAGATGAATACATGGACCTAGGGAAGTCCGCTGCCACAAGCGCAGCCGCACTGAACACGCTCCTGACAGATGCCGATGCAACCAACGACCCATTCGTGCTGGACATACGCGGAATGGATGATTTCGTAGCTGGCCATATACCAGGAGCCATCAACGTACCATACGTAACTGTCTTTGAAACCGATAATCTGGCCAAGCTGCCTAACAACATCCAGATCGTTGTTGTATGCTATACTGGACACACCGCAAGCCAGACCACAGCTCTACTCAACCTCGCCGGATATGATGCCATTGCATTAAAATGGGGATTTGAAGGCTGGTCCAGCAATGGAAAAGCATTCGACCCTGCTACATCTGTTCTAGATGGAACCCTTGAAACTGGCACCGTGACTCTACCAACCGCAGGCGCTATACCTAGTGTCTGGGTCGAGGATGTTGCTGTTGCAGCAGATGAATACATGGCACTTGGAAAGTCACCAGCAACATCAGCAGCGACCCTTGATGGGTTGCTCAGTGACACAGATGCTACGAACGACCCGTTCATACTTGATATCAGAGGCGCAACAGACTTCGAGGCTGGTCACATCGCTGGAGCAGTCAACATCGCTTATGCAAGTGTCTTTGACGACTCTAACAAAGGATTGCTTCCAACCGACACTCAAATCGTTGTTGTCTGCTACACTGGACACACTGCAAGCCAGACAACAGCACTGCTCAACATGGCCGGATATAACGCCATTGCCCTGAAATGGGGCTTTGAAGGATGGTCAAGCGGAGGAAAAGCTTTCGACCCTGCTACATCTGTTCTGGATGGTGCCATTGAGACAGGAGGGCTAACAGACCTTCGTGAGATATCACAGGATTATCTGGACCTGGGAAAGGCGCCGGCTACCACGGCAACCGCCCTTCAAACATTGCTTGATGATGCAGATGCCACCAACGACCCGTATGTTCTGGACATTCGTGGGATAGGCGATTTCATTGATGGTCATATACCTGGAGCCATCAACATTCCCTTCAGGGAGGTATTCGAGCCAGACAATCTAGCCATGCTACCAACAGACATACAGATTGTAGTGGTATGCTATACTGGGCACACTGCAAGCCAAATCACTGCGCTTCTGAACACTGCTGGGTACGATGCCATAGCCCTGAAATGGGGTTTCGAAGGATGGGCAGACGGAGGAAAAGCATTCGACCCAAGTGCAGTACCTGATTACACCGTTAGTACCGGAGTAGAAACAAGCACTGCAAGCAGCACTGGAACTGCCTGGGCCTATGGTATAGACAATGCAGCCAATGATTTCCTTGCGCTTGGAAAGGGAGTTGCTACCACTGCTAGTGCACTGCATGGTCTGCTCAATGATGCAGATGCTACCAACGACCCATTCATATTGGATATTCGCGGCTCTACAGATTACGAAGCCGGACATGTTCCTGGAGCGATCAATATACCATACGCTTCGGTCTTCACCCCTGAGAACATAGTCAAAATCCCCCTGGATATACAGGTTGTAGTAGTATGCTATACTGGGCACACTGCAAGCCAGATCACCGCACTTCTTGGAATGAACGACTTCGATGCCATTGCATTGAAGTGGGGCTTTGAGGGCTGGGCTGACGGTGGAAAGGCATTCGACCCAGCAACATCCGTTCTGGATGGAGCACTTGATGTATGGTTCGACCTTCAAGTTGCAGCCAATGACTACATGGCATTGGGCAAGTCTGCAGCAACAAGCGCGGATTCACTCCGTACACTTCTGGCAGATGGCAATGCAAGCAATGACCCTTACGTACTGGACATTCGCGGAGCAGATGATTACGAAGCTGGCCACATCCCGACAGCAGTGAACATTGGGTACACAAGCGTGTTCACACCTGCCAATCAGGCTCTACTACCAACAGACCGCCAGATCGTTGTGGTATGCTACACTGGACATACTGCAAGCCAGACAACTGCCATGCTGAACATGGCCGGGTTTGATGCAATTGCCCTAAAATGGGGTTTCGAAGGATGGTC
>JAUVCJ010000206.1 GCA_030595765.1 Thermoplasmatota archaeon
ATAGCCTACCTTGCCCAGGAGATCGGAGGTGATGCTGTCGAGGTGGACTCAATAATCCCATTCAATGCCGAGCTGCATGCATGGAGCCCTTCAACTGTGGACATCCTTGCAGCTGACCAGGCAGATGTTCTTCTGTATAACGGGGCTGGAGCCGATGCCTGGTTCCTACATGACCTCCTGCCATCCTTGAACGCCGATGGTAAGATCATTGTCAAGACCACACAAGGGATGGATCTGCTACACGCAGATGGGCATTCGGAGGATGATGGAGACGACGAGCATGATGAGGTCGATGACCATGACCATGGCGCATACGACCCTCATACCTGGCTTGGCCCACATGATGTGGTCGCTCAAGGCAAGAATGTGTTATCTGCTCTGATCGATGCTGACCCGGATAATGAGAATTATTATACACTGCGGTGGGAGGGGCTGGAACAGAACCTGACCGCGCTTGACCAGAGGTATCAGGACGAGCTAGCAGATATTGCTCAGGACAAAATAATCGTAACTCACTCCTCATTTGGATACCTGGCTTATCGGTATAATTTTACCCAGCTTGGGGTCATAGGTCTTTCCGCAGACGAGCAACCAAGCGCCCAGTCCATTGCCGAGCTTGTGGATGTAATGCTCGCTAATGACATTTTTACAGTCTATACAGACCCTCAATACCCTGGCGATTATGCAGATGTCCTGAAACAGGAGGTGGAGTTAGCCACTGGCAGCTCTGTGCAGATCAGGATCCTTTACATTATGCTTGGGCCTGTGAACGGCCTGGATTATATGGAGCAGATCGAGGCGAACCTTGAAAGTCTCAAGGTGGGGCTGGAGGCGAGTGTATGATGGGACACGAACTGGAGCCGAGCCTATGATGGGACACGAATTGGAGCTGAGCATATGATGGGACACGAATTGGCGGAGATCAATTTGGGCCAGCAGAGTGTCCATAAGGAAACGAGCAAGGAGGTTATCTCCATTGAGAACCTGAATGTTTTCAGGAATGGAACCCAGATCCTAAAGGACGTTGACCTAAGGATAAACTCTGGAGACTACGTCGGGATAGTTGGGCCAAATGGCGGTGGAAAGACCACATTGTTGATGGCTTTGCTTGGTAATCTGGCAAGGAAGAGCGGTACCATCAAGCTCTTTGGAACTGATATCCAGAAGTTCACAGATTGGCATCGGATAGCCTATGTATCTCAAGATGCGATCAACTTCGACAACAGCTTTCCTGTCACAGTGAGGGAGCTGGTTTCGCTGGGAAGGCTTGGCAGGGGCAGGCCAGGGAGACGATTCAAGAAAGAGGACTGGGACAAGGTGGAAGAAGTCCTGGAGTTCATGGGTCTTACTGGAATGGCCAGGAAACGGGTTGGCCAACTTTCCGGTGGGCAGAAGCAGCGAGTATTCATTGCCAAGGCTCTGGTGCGTAGCCCAGAATTGCTTCTGCTTGACGAGCCTGTTGCAGGTGTGGATGCACAAAACCAGGAACAGTTTCACAAGCTGCTCTCGGTGCTTAATTCCCAGAAAGGCACAACGATACTGCTGGTGTCCCATGACCTGGCTGTAGTATTTTGCAGGATGTCCAAGGTGGTCTGCGTAAACAGGGATGTGCATTCCTCCGAGCTTACTCCTGACCTGGACCCTGAAAGTTTTCTGCGGCAGGGCTATGGAGAGCATTTCCATTTTGTATTTCACAAGCATGATTGCGAGGCCGATTTCAGTAAGCAAGAAGTAACAATAAATGGAGGGCTCAAATGAGTCATGAGCTTACTATTTGGGACCTGCCCAGGTTGCTCGGGTACCAGTTCTTCCAGTTCGCTCTAATTGGTGGGGTGATAGTTGCCCTATCTTGCGCTCTTGTCGGGTTGTTCCTGATACTCAGAAAGGAAGCTATGCTCGGTGATGGGGTGGCACACACCTCGTTTGGCGGAATCGCCATCGGGCTTTACCTGGGCATCTATCCCTTGTTGACCGCCCTGATAGTATCGGTTGTAGCGGTTCTTGCCATATCCTACATGAAAAGAAAGGGTGTTGCGCATTCGGACTCATCGATCGCAGTGTTTCTGGCTCTCGGATTTTCCACTGGCCTGATAGTAATAAGCCTGGCAGGCGGTTTCAATATCGAGCTATTCAGCTACCTGTTCGGCGATATCCTGACCATAGATGCTTTTGATCTGATGACGGTCTCTGTTCTGGGAATGGTGGTGCTGGGTTTCATTGGCATCTTCCATAAAGAGCTTCTTTCAGTCACCTTCGATGCCGAGTCATCCCGCTTGATGGGGATCCCAGTTCGTGGCCTTGAAACTGGCTTTTCCCTCCTGGTCGCCTTGACAATAGTCCTGTCCATCAAGGTGGTCGGAATAATACTGGTGGTTGCACTGCTGGTCATTCCAGGGCTCAGTGCTCTTCAGCTAGGCAGGTCGTTTCGCTCTACAGCTATGTTCTCAATAGTGTTTGGCACCACTTCGGTACTGATGGGTCTGCTTCTCAATGCGATCTATAATGTTGCTGCCGCCGGCGTCATCATTTTTACATCCACAGGGTTGTTCCTCTTTGTTGCCCTATACAAGAGGCTTGAATAATTTTCTCTTCGTTGCTCTATACAAGAGGCTTGAGTGAATTAGCCTGCCCGAACTTGTAACAATCGCAGATGCTCATCACTCCGGGGCTATCTTCCCACAAACCTCTAATTGGCGAAACCGTTACCGATGGCGGAGGTGTCCGTTCTGGCAGCTGGTTCAGTTATCCGGCAGAGTTTACCCCTCATCGCGCTCTGTGGAGCCGGGGAGGCTCTCGCAGGCCTTTTACTGGCAGGTAAGGTGGATACCCTGGAAGCTTTGCCTGGCCTGATAGTGCTTCTTCCAGCATTACTGGGTCTGCGTGGCAATACCGGCACATCTTTGGGGGCTAGGTTGGGAACGGCTGCCCACTTGGGTCTGATATCTGAGGACGATCTCTGGAACGATGAGCTTAGAGCGAATTTGCGTGCCACCTTCTTTCTTACGGTCTATCTCTCGTTTCTGGCTGGAGTGCTTGGATACGTGAGCAGCTACCTACTTGGGATACCCACCCTCCCACCCATCCATCTGATAGGTATCGCGGTCATGACCGGCATACTAGCAGGTTCTATTGCAATAGTATTGACCATTGGCGTGATAATAATAGCATTCCGGAAGGGTCTGGATCCAGATAATGTGGTGGGCCCATGCCTTTCAACCCTGGGTGATATTGTAACCATTGGGTGCCTGTTCTTCGTGGCCTATATCTATATGAGTACTGGAGGTGCGCCTCTTTGAGCGGCAATTCAACACGCAAGATCCTGTTGCAGGCCCTCCCCATCATGAGTCTGGCTGTGCTGCTGGAGATCCTTGGTGGCCAGCTGATAAACTCATACAGGAGCTTTTTCTACATATTCCCGGTCTATCTTGCAATGGTGCCCCCTCTTAACGGCATGGGCGGTAACATCGGGTCCGTGCTGGGAGCGCGACTCTCATCTGGATTGCATGTGGGCTACATTGATATCTCATTTAAGGACAAGGAGCTCAGGACCAACATCTTGAGCACCCTTTTCGTAGGGGCTTCAACCTACACAATACTGGCGGTATTCATCCTTGTTATCAGCCCGATGTTCGGTTTCTCCCTGTCCGCCAATGAAGCTGTAAGTGCTTTTGGGGTGTTGCTTTGCACAGGTCTGCTTCTGGTAGTGACACTGGTTGCAGTTAGCGCAACTCTATCGCTCTATTCTTTCAAAAAAGGGCTTGACCCTGATAACGTGGTAAGTCCGCTGGTGACCTCCATTGGGGACATATTTGGCATAATCTTTCTCATCTTGATGATGGTGGTGTTTGGTATATGAAAAAGAGATTTAGGAAAAAAGAAGAGTTCGAAGAGGTGGAATACGAGCCAACCAGCCTTAAAAAGCTGCTGACCCAGATGAAGGATGATTCCGAACTGATCATCGACCTGGCCTACGGGGCGTTGGTGTTCGATAGTCCTGAGATGGCAGGCCAGGTTCAAAAAATAGAGACGAGAATGGACACCGCTCTCTATCAGATCAGGATCGCTGCTCTGATGGCCAGTCGGACCACTGAGGAGGCCGAAGGTCTTTCAGGGGTGCTCCAGGTCGCAATGGCTGCTCAGAACATAAGC
>JAUVCJ010000213.1 GCA_030595765.1 Thermoplasmatota archaeon
TCTTATATGGGTTCAATTTGGGTATGATTCAGGAAAAATGCTATTTATGCAGTCAACATGTGGATAATTGATTTCAGGCAATGAAAAGACCGGAGAATGATTAAAATGTCTTCATTGAGCAGAAGCATAAGGAACGTATTCAGGAACCCCACAAGGACCATTGTGGTCATAATTATAATTGGTCTCAGCATGGGAGTTTTCCTGACAATGAACATAGTAAGCGAGAACATCGCTGACAATGCATCGAGCATATCAGAAGGGTTGGAGACCACCATCACTGTGAGGCCAGCAGGGGACTTCGGTTTTACTGGCTCTGGCGAGACAATACCCGATGATGTTGTGCAGGTGGTCAATGATACTGCAAACGTGGAGAGCCTTCAGGAGATGGTCATCCAGATGGATATGACCATCACCATGACCAGGCCGTCAGGAAAGGTCAGGGGCACCCCTGTCCAGGGAGTTGAACCATCCTATGAGATCATACTCATCTCCGGAGGGACAATCGCCCTGGAATCAGGAAGGCTTCTGGCCGCAGGTGACGAAAACAGCGCCGTTGCAATTGTTGGCACCATATTTGCTAGCAACAACGGCCTTGGAGTTGGAAGCAGCACCTACCTAAATGGGACCACTAGTGTGGAGGTTGTGGGGACTTTCAGCTCCGGAAACAAGTTCGCAGACAGGGCAGTCATCGTACCTGTGGAGATCGCCAAGATAGCCTACAACATGGATGGGGTAAGCACCATTTACGCTATGGTTGATTCAATCGGCAACATGAATGCTGTGGAGGCCGAGCTGAAGGACCAGCTGGGTGAGGACTATGACGTAGTGCCACTGTCTACCTTGATGGCGGACCGTTCCGAAGCTCTTCAGGATAGCATTGACAGCATCGAAGCAAACAGCCAGATGGGCTCTTACATTGCCCTGATAACTGCAGTGGTCGTGATGATCTTCATAATGATACTGATCACCCGGGAGAGAACCAAGGAAATAGGAGTGCTCAAGGCAATCGGCTTCAAGAACTCAAACATTATGGCGCAATTCTTTACCGAGTCAATGACGCTGGCGGCACTTGGATTTGTAGTTGGTGTGGTTATCGTGATGGTTGCTGGCCCTGCCATTGCAGGTGTGATGCTGGGCACAGGCACAGGTGGGTCCTCAGAGCCAACACCAACAGCTCCAGATGGCACTCACGTACCCAGTGGTGGGGGTGGCGGCATGGGAAGTGGCAGCATTACATCTGGATTCAATGCGCTATCCAATGTGGACTTCACTCTCCAATTCGATCTTCTGTTGTTCGCCTTCATTATGGCGCTGGCACTGGGAATTATTGGGTCGATGTATCCAATACTTAAAGCTCTTAAATTGAAACCTGCGGAGGCGCTTAGATATGAGTGAAACTGTGAATGGGCCCGTGGCCCAGGGCGATATCATTGTGCTTGAGGATGTTGTAAAGGAGTTCTTTGTCAAGGGCCGGTCAGTACCGATCAGAGCCCTGCAGGGAGCCAGCATGCGCATCTCCAAGGGAGACATGATCGCGATTAAGGGGCCAAGCGGCAGCGGCAAAACAACCCTGCTACAAATGCTGGGAGCCCTGGATGTTCCCACCTCTGGCACGGTGAAGGTCGCTGGCAAGGATCTCTCCAACATGAAGGAGCGTGAGCTCACAGCACATAGGGCGAGAACCATCGGATTCGTGTTCCAGACCTTCAACCTGATACCGAATCTATCGGCTCTTGAAAATGTGGAGCTGCCGATGGAAGCGTTGGGTGTAGGCAAATCCGAAAGGCGCAGGCGGGCATTCGACCTGCTAAAATCTGTCGGTATGGAGGATCGTATTGACCACAAACCACAGAAGCTCAGCGGTGGCGAACAGCAGCGTGTGGCAATTGCTCGAGCCCTGTCAAACAGACCCGAGATCATCCTTGCTGACGAACCAACAGGTAGCCTGGATTCCAAAACAGGCGAGTCCATCATGAGGCTACTGGACAGGCTCAGGCACGATACAGGAGCCACAGTCATAGTCGTTACTCATTCCTCAGGCGCAGCCAAGATCTGCGATTTTGCCTTTACGATCAAGGATGGCATCATCACTTCAATGGCAAATGTAGCTCAGGAGAGCAAGCTAGCTGATACGAAAAGAACCCTCAAGGTCGACCTGGCAATTTCAGGCAAGCTGGTTGCAAAACTGTTCCAGGCTGGCTACACAGATATCGAGGACATAAGCCTGGCGAGTGTGGACGAGATCGGCAATGCATTGGGCAACACCAACCGCGCAGCCAAGATCATCGGGAAGGCAAAGAAACTGGTGGAGCTACGTGGCGATACTGTTGGAGATGATGACGATGAGGAATGATTAGGAAAAACGACACGAACCAGTTAGGGTTATCAGGCATGATGAGACCAGTTTCCGATATACCGGAAGATATTTGCCAATATATTTGGTTATATCGGAAATCTATTTAAAGTAGAGACACGCTTCTACTATTAATGATAGAGCTTCTTGAGCGCTGGAACCCTTGGTGGAGTGGTGCTGGGTTACCGGTTAGGCTTAGCGGGATCAAGAGAGAAAAATATCTGGGAACCTTAACAGCCCAGATAGATGAGCACCGGGTGAGTGTTGTGAGCGGCCCAAGGCGGGCTGGCAAGACAACTCTCCTGTATCAGGTAATTGAACACCTTATATCCTCTGGCACAGACCCCAAAAAGATACTATATGCTCAGTTAGACCATCCCGGCCTGGATGCCGATATTGGAACCTTGCTTCGGGAATTCAGGAAATTGAACAAAATCCCTGCCCAGGAACAAGTTTTTATGTTTCTGGACGAGGTCCAATACGCGGCTGATTGGGCTCAATGGGCCAAGACCATCCATGATATGAACGAAGGGAAGCTTTTCTTATCTGGATCAACAACAGCACTCATTGAAAAGGATGCCCATGCAAGCCTTACAGGCAGGTGGAGAAAGAACATCATCTGGCCACTTGATTTTGGTGAGTTCCTGAAATTCAGAGGAGTGAAGATCAATGGTGGGGAATGTTATCTTGAAACATCGTATCTGTCCGAATATATGAAAACTGGCGGATTTCCAGAGGTTGTCCAGGAGGACAATTCTAGGAAACGTTCACAAATGCTTGTTGAGCTTTTCGATGATATTGTGTTCAAGGATGCAGCTAGGTCCAGAAACCTAAGAGACCCAGTAGCTCTTAGGCAGGTAGCGGTTTTCATGGCTGGTGCCATTGGAACCCCAGTAAGTGTGAATAAGATGCGGAATACCTTCAAACTATCTGCGGATGCGATTTCCAGCTATATCGGGGCTCTCTGTAGCGCCTACCTCTTCTTCCCCTGCCCCTATTACTCAAAGTCGGTAAATGAACGGATATACAACCCCAAGAAATACTACATGATAGATACAGGCATGGCGGCGGCAGTCCTGGGTAAAATCAACTCTGGCTCTGCTATTGAGAATTTGCTTGCACTCCATTATCACGACAAAGAAGACATCTGGTACTGGAAATCCGAAAAGGAACTGGATCTGGTCATTGGTGATGCTAACGCCGCTCTGGAAAGCAAGTTCAGAGATGGAATCAAGCCTCAGGATATCAGAGGGGGTCTTGCATTCGCAAAAAACAGGAAATTAAAAAAGTTATACGTGGCTACCAAAGAACAACACGGGATGGATACTGTGGATGGCATAGATATCCACTACATTCCTGCGGCGCGGATACTTCTGGGTAAAGAAGGACCTTAATGGAATGAAATCCTAGCCCTTGGATGGCTCCGTTGTGAACTCTAGAAAAACCAAAAAGCAAAGCATGAGGGCCACAAAAACCTTTTCTATCCCTCCCACATTGGGGCTGCCGATGAACAAGTTCTATGCCTGGTTTCGCATCCTTCGGCCACCTATCATATTCATTGCGGTCTTTGGCTCCGTTGCTGTGGCGCTAAGCTTCTGGAAGGCCGACACCGA
>JAUVCJ010000175.1 GCA_030595765.1 Thermoplasmatota archaeon
GAACCATTGGCCGGAGACATTGTCAAGGGTTAGGGCGTTTGAGCAGCTTGGACAGTTGGTCATGTATATCCCTCATTATTGTTCAGTTAGTTATTGTTCAATTCGGTATTCCTTCTTTTAATGGCTCTATTATTGCCTGAATATGGTCAAGCTGAGAACGCCTACACCTGTTTTTCTACTCTAAAGCCGGATGCTGACAGGTGCGGCACTATCGATGCGGTGCTGGCAGCCCAGCTTGTTGCCGACTTTGTTTCTGAGCCTATTCCATGAATGTTGTTCAGGATCGTCTCTATGTTGCCCATGAACTTGAATGCGTTTGGTGCCACTGGGACAAGCTCGCCACCTTCAACAAGGAAAGCAGTGGAGCGATTCGAAGATGAGAAGGCTGGTGCTCCTGAGCGGATCGGATAGGTGTACCAGGTCCTTGGGATCATCAGGGTCGGGCCCTTTGTGACCTCCAGAAGCTCCTGGAATTTCATATCTCCAGGCTCCAGTATCAGGTTCGTGGCCCCTCCTGACGGAGTGGCTCCAGCAATGCGCCCTGGAATGTAGCTGCTGCGGAAACCGCTACCGCAGGGTGCGAGGTCATATAGGTACGAGTGGTACGAATCTGCAAGGACCTCCTTCCAGACCCCTTTGTCCACAAGGGTCTTGGGGTTTGTTGCCAGACCCTCATCGTCCAGAGCCTTGGAGGCCATGCCATCAGGCAGGGTAGGGTCATCTCGGAGTGTTACTCGCTCATCAGCTATTTTCTCCCCCAATTTGGGATGCCACATCTCTTTGCCTTGAGTATTCGTCTTCATCTCTTTAGGTAACCAGGAACTCCCATAGTATATGCTATCCAGGCTAAAAGCAGAATTGAAAAGATTATCAATGACATCGCCAACAGCGTAGGGCCCTAGTATTATGGAGTAGTCTCCAGCCGGTATCGACTTGTGAACTGGTTTGAGCCGTGCCAGCTCCAGCGCATCTGTGGCTGCATTGGTGCTATTTAGGTTCTTCATGAAACGCGATGAGGACCAGCCCATGCCTGATGATATGACATCAGCGCCATCCACCCATTCAGCAGTCAACTGGGCAACTACGAAGGTGTCAGTGCTATTCTCAACCGTGATACCGTGACTGTTTCTGCTAGCATAACGCTCCAGCACTGCCATGACCGAGCCAGCGATGTCTAGGTGATCCTTATCTACCATAGATACAGCCGCCTCCACTGAATCCACCAATGGGTCTGATACATCCCCGCTGGCAATTTCGTTATCATGGGGCAAGGTGGAGGGTTTGGCGCCTATTGGCTTGGCCAAAGACCTGAAATTGGGGTCTGGATCCATGCGTTTGGCGCTTCGTAGCGCCTGCTCCACTGCGCCCTCAAGAGCCTTGTCTGAGAAGTAATTGGTCCCAAACGACCCAACTGCCTTGTTCACCACCACCCGTACGCTGGCCTCAGTGCTACCCAAGCTCTTTAGCTGTTGTGGGAACGGACCGAACTTTGTATGACCGTGGCGAAGGGTCTCAAGGCGTGCCATGGTGATGACGTTATGCGATGCATAGGCCTCGACCTCGTCAATTCCTGGGTGTTTTCCTGCAATCGCCATTATCTTGTCAACGATGGTATTCAGTTCCTCAGAGCCAGTCATATCAGACACCTCCAACAACAAGAAGTTCGCCTTCCATCAACGGCCCACCGTTTCCCACTCTGGCTATCTGCATCGGGTCGCCTTTGCCACAGTTTGGGATCTGGTGTAGCTGGAACGTTCCTGGGCCCCCGACCTTGGAAATGGAGTCAAGGTAGTTTGGGGTGGTGCCCATTATGGATATGTTCTTCAGCATTCTACCGCGCTCCCCGTCCTTGATCTCCCAGCCGTTGTAGGCAGCGACCTGGAACCTGTATCTGCGTGAACCGATCGAAGGGATGCTCTGGTGTCCCATGAGGACCCCATCCTTAATGTCCTCCAGAAACTCGCTTTCAGTATTGGGGCCTTCTGGGTTGGCCTCGAAGTATGTGTTGGTCATCCTGATGATGGGCATCATTGAAGCTGATATCGCTCTCATTGCCCCACTGGGGCTGGCATTGCTTATGGAGGCGGAGTGCCTGGAGTGGAGGAAGTTCTTCAGCATACCGTTCTCGATATGAACAACCCTGCTGGCTGGCACACCCTCGTCATCGTAAGGGAAGGTTCCGTATAACCCTCTGTGCATCTTGTTTGGTCTGGCATCCGAGACTGCGTTGACAAGGTCTGAGCCCACCTTCTGGCCTGACATCTCTTTCCACCAGGCACGCCCAGCCCAGGCAGCCTCACCGCCAAGGATACGATCGCCCTCTACAGGGTGCCCAACGATCTCGTGAACTAGAAGGCTATTGAAATCCGGCCGTGTGACAACTTTGGAGGTCTGTGTCTTTGGGGTTATCGCGGTTGTTACAAGTTCAGATGCGATCTTTGCCATCTCCCTGGTCTGATCCAGTGGGTCTCTGGCCTGAAAATCCTCCCATCCGCCTCTGGCACCGGTTGGGAACCACAACGTCTGAGTCTGGTCACCCTCAGAGGCCATGATGTAGCTTGACCCAAGGATGAGCATGACATCCTCGACGATCCTTGCGCCCTCGGTATTGGCAAAATACTTGGTGGAATCCGAATGCCCCAGGGACTGGATCGCAAGCTTGATGTTTGGCATCTGGGCTATCTCTTTGGAGAGGTCTGTAACATAGGCCTGTTTCTCCTCGATCGATGGTGGCGGAACCTTGAACGAATGAACGATGTTATCCACAACCGGGGGGGACTGGGCAAGCTCTATGCTTCCAAATCTGGAGACTGCCTTTGCTGCCTTTACTCCTTTCTCTACGCAGGAGCTCACAACCTCCCAGATGTCGGAGGTGTCGCTGATCTCATCAGATGCAAAACCCCATGTACCGCCTGCCAGGGCTCTAACACCAAGCGCAGTTCCTGAGCCCAAGGATACATCCTTTATGTCTCCGCTCTCGGCTTCAGCGCTTTCTCCAACCGAGGTCTCGAGCCTCAGGTCTGCGTAATTTGCTCCTAATTGAAGAGCTAGGTCCATTGCCTTGTCCAAAATGTCAGCATCGAATTCCATCTTGCCAGATTCAGTTATCATCAAGAACGCCCCCTAGGATATAGGGGTAAAGGAGCGGGGGTGCCTTAATTCTTTTGTTGTAATGCATCTGCAAGTTCAACAGCCACCGACACCTTGCTTGTTGAGTTCATGAGAGTGTCTGTGGAGAAGAGCCCATCCAGCACCGGGTTCAGACGCTCTATGGCGCCGCCTGTGAACAATCCATGGGTGCATGCGGCCATGACATATGTGGCGCCCTGGTCTCTAAGCTGCTCGGTAGCCCGGATGATGGTCCCTCCGGTTGCTATGATGTCGTCAACGATAGCGACCTTTTTACCAGCAACATCCACTTTTTTGGCCTTCATGACAACGGTCTCGCCATCCAGCCTGGTCTTCTCGAGGTAGTCCCACCCACAACCGAGATGGTCAGCCACAATGGTTGCCAGGTCAACTGCCCCCTTGTCTGGTGAAAGTATAAAATCAGGTGCGTATTCCTTAAGTGCTCTGGCAATGGCAGGCATGCCGCTTATGTTCCTAGCAGGAGAGTCGGACCATTCCAGAATGGAGGTCTCGTGCAGGTCGATTGTGATAAGCTCGGTTGTGAAGCGGGTCATGTGCCTTGTCAGAGCCCTGGCACTGATAGGCTCCCCTTGATTGAACTTCTTGTCCTGTCGTGCATAGCCAAAGTATGGCACCACCGTAATAACCCTGGCAGGCTTGTACTCCATAACTGCATCTTGGAGCAACAATAGCTCAACAAGATTAGGGTCTGGATAGCTATTCTGGACTATCACGACCTCTTGTCCAGCCAGGTCATCATGGATGCGCACATAACCTTCGCCATCTGGAAAACGTTTGAGCTCTGTAATGGCCAAAGGAGCGTCAAGTTCCTTGGAAAGTTGGCTTGATAGGTCTGTTGATGCACTGCCGCTGACTATGATCATGTTTATCAAAGGGTCAATGGCACCTGTGGCTCTAAAGGGTTTTGGTGATTATTTAGATCAGGAGCGAACACAAGAACCTTTCATATCGCCTACCAAAATAATTAATAAGCTAGGGGAAAATCCTGTGTGCAAATTATCAGAGGTTGATACAATGGATGACAAAGTCAAGCAGATGTTTAAGGAGGAATTGGTGGACTTTCAGGCATTGGCTGCAGAGTTTACAGGCCTTGCCAATTACTTCATGGGAACTAAACCAGGCAAGATAAACAGGTACGATAACGGAGTGATGAGCGTAGTAATCGAGGGTCAGAATAAGGACTCACCCTCCACATTCGGCTACTTCCCTCCTGGCAGCTTCAAGTTCAATGTAGGCGGGAACAGGGAGACAATGCACTTCCTCCACGGCGAGTTGGAGTGGGGGGTTGGCTCGGCTGAAATTGCCCCAGGACAGTACGATACCCTTGTCATTCCAGCAGGCCAGGACCTTATCCTTGAGGTCAAGAAACCGAGCCTGTATGTTTGCGATTACGTGAAGGAATGAGCATTTCTGGAGCTGCATAAACGCATATTGGATCATTTGCCCATCCACCCGCCCTGCTGGTTAATACTGGATGTGAAATAACATGTACGTCAAGGACCTATCAAAATGCAAGGAATTCATTGCTGGAGATGATTGCCTGATCCGGGAGCTGCTAAATCCGCGCTTGAACAAGGAACTGGCCCTGGGCTACAGCTTGGCCCACGCCATAGTAAAGCCCGGTGATACGACCAGGCTCCACAGGATGGCTAGCTCTGAGGTATATTACATCCTAGAAGGGAAGGGCATAATGAATATCGACAACGAACAAAAGCTTGTTAGCCCAGGCCAGACGATATATATACCGCCCAAGTCCATCCAGAGCATTACCAATTCCGGACAAGTAGATCTAGTGTTCCTTGCCATTGTTGACCCGGCCTGGCGTGAAGAGGACGAAGATATTCTGTTGTGAACCAGTAACACTGCGCACAAACACACGAAATAGTGAATAGGCCATTGCCCATTACTCACAATTATGCAAATCGGCGTAAACTATAATAGTGTTCCATATCTATCAGTTGCTGATTATCATGGCTCTGTCATCATATACTCAAG
>JAUVCJ010000200.1 GCA_030595765.1 Thermoplasmatota archaeon
TGGCTAGTGGCTCAAACCACAATGTATTTTAAGCCAACCCCGATTTTGGGTGTCGTGAGCGCATGAGTACTAATAACGAGCCAAAGGGCACAGCCGCAATTCATAGGCCAGCAAAGGCCGACGACTTTAGTGAATGGTATAATGTGCTGATAGACCAGGCAGGCCTGAGCGACAAGCGGTACCCGATCAAGGGCATGAACGTTTGGACTCCCTACGGATGGAAGACCATGCGCCTGATGGATTCCCTGCTTAGAGAGCAGATGGAGGGGACAGACCACGACGAGGTTTGCTTCCCGCTTCTGATACCAGAGGATCAGTTCCAGAAGGAGGCCGACCACATCAAGGGCTTTGCAGATGGGGTATACTGGGTAACTCACGGCGGATTGAACCCGTTGGAGGTCAAGCTTCTTCTTCGTCCAACCAGCGAGACTGCGATGTATCCAATGTTCGCGCTGTGGATACGCTCTCACCAGGACCTGCCTCTGAAGACCTTCCAGATCGTCAATACTTTCAGGTACGAGACCCACCAGACCCGCTCGTTCATCAGGGTCAGAGAGATACATTTCTTTGAATCCCACACCTGCCACACGACTTTCGAGGATGCTCAAGCCCAGATCGCAGAAGACCTGGAGGTCATGAAAATACTGGGCGAGCAGATGTGCATACCATATCTAGCCCTTCAAAGACCTGATTGGGACAAGTTCCCAGGAGCAGATTACACCATAGGCATCGATGCCTACATGCCATCTGGCAAGACACTTCAGCTTGCATCTATACACCAGTACAAGGATAATTTCTCCAAGCCCTATGACATCACCTATGAGACCGAGGACGGAGAGCACAAGCACGTGCACCAGACCACCTATGGAATGAGCGAGCGCCTGCTGGGCGCCATTGTTGGCCTCCATGGTGATGATAAGGGCCTAGCACTCCCGCCCAATATTGCTCCTTTCCAGGTTGCCATCGTTCCCATTCTTGCAAAGGGCAAGGCAGACTTGGTCATGCCCCAATGCGAAAAGCTTGCTGAAGAGCTTAAACAGGCAGGCATCAGGGTGGAGCTTGATGATCGAGACCTTCGCCCCGGCAAGAAGTTCTTCCACTGGGAGCTAAAGGGCGTACCATTGCGCATGGAACTTGGACCCCGCGATATAGAGAATGACGTGGTAATGGCGGCCAGAAGGGACACAGGAGAAAAGATCCAGATCACACGCGCCGACATTGCCAAGACCGCAATTGACCTGCTCGAATCCATCAGGGTCAATATGCTGGAGAAGGCCAGAACCATTCTTACAAATGCCCTGGTCGAAGTCTTCACGATGCAGGACGTAACAGACCTGGAAGGCATTGGCAAGGGCTACTGGTGCAGTGAAGAAGCGTGCGGGACCAAAGTTGAGGATGAGACCGAGCTTTCCCTGATAGGCTTTGACCCTGACCACAATGGTGAGGGGAGTTGTGTGGTATGCGGTAACAAGGGGACCAGAATGGCGTATTTTGCCAGGACCTATTGAATGGGTCTGGGTCGTTGTCTTGTAGCAACTTACAGTTCATAGGCATTAATTTCATGCTCACATGCCGATTCATCAGCCAATGGTTCTGGTCACAACAAATAATTCTTGGCCACCTACATGAACACATCCAATATCCGGTAGGCCAGCCCTCCAATGACGGTGGCGAGGCCAATCTCTCCAATGGTGATGGCCAGCGCGCTTTTCATTCCGAACTCCTGCCTGAGTGCTGCAATGGTGGCCACGCATGGGATGTAGAGCAGCAGGACAATTGAGAATACCAGCATCTGAATGGGCGTTAAGACCGTCGAAAAATTGGTGGTTCCTGCCACAGTTGCCAGCAGGATGAGGGCCGCTTCCTTTCGGAGAACTCCGAAGATGAAAAGGATGCCAGTGAAAGCTGGCAACCCAAGCCAGGCCACAGTTATCGGGGAGAACATGTCCGAGAATGGTTGGAGCAGTCCCATAAGGGCCATGCCTTCGATGAGCAGGCTTCCAATTATGATGAGGGGGACGGCCATGACAATGAACTCCCTTATTCTGCTCCATGCCTGGGCCAGAACCACTCCTGGCACCGGCCTCTTGTACTTTGGCATCTCCATTATCAGGCCCACCGGCCTTCCTGGAAGAAACCTGTTGAGTGCTCTGCCAACCACTGCGATGATGGCGAACTCGAAGAAGAGAAGGCCGATAGCCCAGGTCACTCCCATGAAAGCGCCCACCAGTCCAAGAACTACGACCATGCGGGCCGAGCAAGGAACCATTGTTGCCAGGAATGCAGTGATGAACCTGTCCCTGCGAGTTTCCATTATCCTTGAGCCCAAAACAGCTGGCACGCTGCAGCCAAGCCCAAGCATCATGGGCATGCAGGCCTTTCCATGGAGGCCAATTGAGTGAAGGGGTCTATCCATCAGGAAAGCGATTCTGGGGAGGTATCCAGAGTCCTCCAGGACCCCGATTATCAGAAACAATGGTAGTATGAATCCTAGAGCCACCGATATCGCACCGTAAAAGCCTACAACACCACCGTTCCAGAATATCTGGCTCCAGAAATCGGTAGCTCCGGGGTTAGCACTCTCGAACGCCCCCTCTATGGCTCCGATAACGAAATCTCCAAACAGGGAGATGACGGCAAGAATTCCAACCAGTATGAAGAAGCTGACAACGTACCCCCATACTGGATGGAGGCCAATTCTATCGAAGCTTTCGCCAAAAGACGCTTTCTTTGGGCTGGTCAGGGTCTGAACCTCATTTGCTATCCTGCTTGCTACAGCGTACCGCTCGGAAGTTATGACAACAGAGCAATCCTCGCCATGCATCTGGGTGATCTCTGAGGCTAGTTCGCTGGCAATCTGCACCATTTTTGGGTGTTCATCTCCAACCAGCTTTGTAATCTCCCTGTCATCCTCAAGCAGCTTTATGGCAAGCCAGCGCGAAGGATAGCCAAGTTTGTGCCCCTCTAGCTTTTTGATCAGCTTCTCAATTCTGGTCTCGACCTCCAGGCCGTACCGGATGCTGGATGCCTTTGTCTTTCCTGCCTTTTTTTTCTGTTCTAGGCCAAGCGAAGCATCAACTACCTCATGGACACCTTTTCCTTTTACAGCAACAGTTGCAACAACAGGGACTCCAAGCCTAGCTTGTAGTTTTCTAACATCGATCTTAAGGCCTTTCTTTCTGGCAATGTCCATCTGGTTCAGGGCGATCACAAGTGGAGCATTCATTTCCAGCAATTGCATGGTAAAGAAAAGGTTCCGTTCCAGCGAGGTCGAGTCCAGAACGTTGACGACCACGTCTGGCTCTCCTTTGGCAATGTATTCCCTGGATACCATCTCTTCCATGGAGTAGGTGGATAGCGAGTATATGCCTGGCAGGTCTATTACGCGTATGGTCTTGTTATGATGGACTAGCAGGCCTTCGGCTCTCTCGACGGTCTTTCCTGGCCAGTTGCCGATGGTCTGCTCAAGCCCTGTTAGCTGGTTGAAAATGACACTCTTTCCCACATTTGCGTTGCCAGCAAGCGCAATTGTCAGGTCTGGCTTGCCGCCTTTGATGTGACATGGCTGTTTGCAGGTTTTGCAGCTACCGCACTGGTTCATTTTCAGCCTCAGGCCTCCACAAGAGTTATGAATATCCGGTTTGCAATACCCCTGCCAACTGCCAGCATGCTCCCTCTGACAAGTATCTGTACTGGGCCTTTGAGTGGAGCGCTTCTCTGGAGCTGTACCTGGGTGCCAGGTGTTAGTCCAAGGTCTGAAAGCCTCTTGACCGACTCCATGCCGCCTCTGATGAAAGCGATCTTGGCCTTCTGGCCAGGCTTTAGGTCGGTGATGCTGGATAGATCTTTGCTTCTCCTTGCCGGAACTGTTCCCGATTCCGTCTGGCACTGAACGCAGCTATCAACATCCACATCGCAAGGTGGGATCTGTTGGCCATGCGGGCACAGGTTCGGCCCCTGCATCATCTTACATAGAGCTTCCTCGGCCTCATCTGAAAGCGAGTGCTCCATTTTACAGGCCTGGTCATGGACCTTTTCCTTGTCCAGTTTCAGAAAGTCTGTCAGGAACCTTTCAAGAAGTCTATGTTTGCGCTTGACACTTCGTGCGTTCTTCGATCCTTTTTTTGTAAGTCTGGAGCCCTTGTAGGGGGTGTGCTTGACAAGTCCAGCCTTCTGCATGCGCTTGAGAGCCTCTGTCACGCTAGATGGGGAGTTTCCCATCTTCTTCGCGATCTCTGTGGTCTTGGCCATTCCATCCTTGCCTGCAATGTCCCAGATGGCTTCGAGATATTCCTCAACTTCTTCGCTTGGCATGGCTATCAGCAACCAG
>JAUVCJ010000137.1 GCA_030595765.1 Thermoplasmatota archaeon
CCTTATCGACAAACATCCACATAATGTCATTATCGAAGGAAAGGATATCCAAAAGCTGGCCAAGCGATTGCTTGATGAAGAATTCACCAGGTCAGTTGGATACAATGAGAAGAGAAATGGAATATTGGTTCAGATCTCCAAACCTGACGAATTCTTCACGAGTCTTCCGCGAATAGTCAATGAAATAGGTATCGAAATAGACACATTATATAGCTTAGATGATAACCTGGAAGCAGTATTCAGGTATCTGGTGGGGGGCTGAAATTATGACCTCCTTTGAGATTAATAATATAAAAGCAATGCTCATCGGCTTCATTGCTATTTTCAAGTATTCCGCAAGAAAGCTACTTCTGAGCCGGAGAAGCATCATTGCCATCCTGATAGCTCTGCTGGTTGCAGCAATAATGGGATATGGTGGTACCCAGGATGTAAATAGTCTAGCCTGGGGCTCAACCATCATTGATATTCTGGTGCTTTCATTCTTCATGCCGATAACAGCAATGATATTCGGCGCCTCCATGATACGTGACGAGATCGAGGATAAAAGCATAACTGGCATACTGACAGCGCCACTGGATAAGACCGTTCCTTATCTGGCCTACTACCTTTCATTGATACTATCTCTATCTCTCATGCTGACCCTTATAACAGCCGTGGGGTGGCTAGCCTTCTTTGGCCAAACTGGTATTGATAATGATGCAATAGCTATTCTCGGGGCAATGGTCGCACTGGTGATATTGGGAGCAGTTGTATATTCCTCCATGTTCCTGATGATGAGCGCCCTCCTCAAGCGGCCAATGTACATGGGTCTGTTCTATGCCTTCATCTGGGAAGGGTTCATAGGCTCCATCCCTGGGCCTATTCAGGCGTTCTCCATCAAGCATCACATACGGACTTTGGGCTCGGAGATGGTGAACCACGGCAGCCTCAAAGAGTTTGCATCAGAGTCAACCGACGCCGGTCTCATTCTGGCAACCATCACAATCGCCTGTCTGATTTTGGGCATCTTCATATTCAGGGAGAAGGAATTTTCGTAATCATAATGTTTCCGTAATGGCTTATTCTGATTCTCCTGGTGACACTTTGATAAGCGAGTGAAACATCGGAAAGACTGTGCTGAGATTTTCACGAGTTCGGACTCGTTTCCGATGGATAGATTGAAAAAAAGGGAACTGGCCTAAAGGGAGCTGATGGGGAAGAATGTCATTGCTCTAGAATACGTTTTGATATACCATACCATTTCCCACCCAGGTACAAACCGCCAGCCAGTCCGCCTACTACAAGTTGCAGAAGGAGGGGTGGAGAAAGCATGAAGGTTATCAGTAGCAACATGGCAGGCAGAAAGAGCAGAGGAAGCCATGTCCCAATTCTGGATGGTTCGTAGTTTCCAAACTCATCTCTGAGGGCATACTCAGGCCAACTATGGTAGATGGATCCAGCAAAGGCGATGGAGGCCAGTGGGTAGGCCAGCAGGACCGTTGATAGCTGAGCCCAGATAAATAGCGGAATCAGAAGCATGAGCGGCGCAGCAGCGGCGAGAAGTGTTTCGGATTTGGAGCTCCTGAACACCCTTTTTTCAAGTTCCGCCGGAAGAAATAATACCCAATACCCAAAGATCAGAAGAACTACTGGCGTCATTGAAAGCTCTCCGATGGGCAGCCCGGAATTCACCTGGAGGAGAAGCGAGCTTCCCAGAATATAGGCGAAGATGACCCCGAACAATATCTTGGGAATGGGGTTGAGAGCCTTGGAGCCTCGATTCGGATCCTTGGAGGCTCGATATTTTGAGGTTTGATTTAGATTCTTGGAGAGTCGATTCAGATCCTTGGAAATTTGATTCAGGTCCTTTGAGGCTCGTTCGAGATCTATATTCTTCTTTCCATCACCCTGAATGAACCATGAACCATACCCGATAATGATGGCAAGCATCAGGCCCAGCAGCATGGCCATCTCCAATGGGCTATCTGTAACAAGCTCGTTGTCGATGACCAACACCGCCACCCCCTGAATGTCCGCAGGTGTGACCAAGGGTATGCCAATAGCCTGGTCCGGGAACTCCATGTTATCACCCATTGTAATGTACCCGGCCTCAACAGCCTGGTCGTTCACGTAGGTTAGCTGATACAGCCGGGTCAGGTTGATGGTGAGGTTCATTCTTTTTGGCCCGAACTCCAAAAGCGAAAGCTCGGTGATATTGTACACATTAAGTTCCGGAATGTTGGCAGTGACGTTTTCCTGATCCAGGTTATACTGGACATATATTATCAATCGATGTAGATTCCCATGTTGTGCGCCTGGGGTCTTAAAGGCAACCACATCGCCATAGCTTCCAAATGATGAACTGCCATCCTCAATGCGATCAAAGTATGTTTCCAGGGTGGTCCCAACTACAAATGGTTCAAGCACCACGCTATCCCTACTATCGATCATTCCAAGCTGGGGCTGATCTGAATGCTGCATGGAAGGGCCAAAGACCACGACGCTGTAGTTTGAGTCTAAGAGTTCAAGGGTCAGGCCTGTAGAGAAGACAAGAGCGAAGGCGAGAATTAGTATCAATGGCCTACGATATGCAGATGGGGTCATTTTAGAGCAGTTCATTTTTCTCTCAAGCGACTTCATGGTTCCATTTGGTCAAAGCCATAACGATAGATAACAGCTTCCCTGTCTGTTTATTTGCCACGATGTGGCTCTCATCATCCTGCTGGTCGGCACCATATATTTGATGTTCGGCGGCACTCTTGTTGATAGGTGTACTTTTTTGATGCTCGGCACGCTTTTTGTTGTCAGCGTGGCACATAGAATTATATTCCCTAATCATATTTTCTGGCTAGGCTTAAAATTCATCTGATTAAACCTCATTTTACCAAACGACTTAATTAGATGAACCCCCACTTTCTCCAATGAAAAATGCATCCAGTACCTTCTTCCAACAGATTCATGGTTTTTAGTGGTTACCTGCAAGCCATGCGGTTCCATGCAGTTGGCATCAGCCTGTCCTATGTGATGATCGGATGTTTCATAGGCAACCCCTTGACAAGCCTGGATACTTATCTTTCTGTCCTGCTGGTGGCGATACCGCTTTCTGCTGCCGGTCTCATGGCAAATGATGTTCTTGATCTTGAGGTTGATAGGACCAATCCAGACCTTTCACAAAAGCCCCTGGTATCCGGAATAGTCCCCAAGCGGAACGCGAGCATTCTGGTTGTAGTACTTCTTCTATCCAGCATCATCCTCTCTCTTCTTCTTATGAATATTGAATCGTTCCCATGGCTCGTGGCAAGCATTCTTGTGGGTGCTGTTTACAATCTCTGGAATAAAAACCACCTGGCTCTCAATTTCTTGGGAAATGGATACGCTTTTACGTTCTGCATTTACGGAGGCGTTGTAGTTGGCGGCACCATCACCCCTCTCCTGCTGCTGTTTGCGTTTGGATGCTACATGCGCCTGACCATTGGAACTGTTTTGGAGGGTTCCATCAAGGACTATGAGTTCGATAAGCTGAGTGGCTGCAGGACCGCAGGTACAATGCTTGGCATGAAAGTCTTGAGAAATGGAAAGCTGGCTCTGTCACCGGCCTTCAAGGTATTTATGTACGCCTTCGATTCCATATACTGGGTCATGGCAGTTTACATAGTATATCTTGGAGGGTTCTCGTTTATCCATCTGGTTATCATTGGCTTGATAGCTATTCTAATGGTAGGGATGCTTTCACGAATGCCCAGCATGTATGCTGACAGGCTGGTTCTCAGAAAGGCTCTGTTCTCATACGAAGTGCTGGGCCAGCTATCACTGGGGGTTCTTCTATCACTCTTCTCCCCACTATTTTTGGCATTTCTTGCTTTTGCCATTCCATCTGGCTGGCTTGGGATGTTCATCCCCATCGTCTACGGCAGGCGCATGCCCACGATCTGAGCCAAGATGAGGAATAAAAAATCATTAATCCTGGGAGGCGTTGCTTTCGGCATACTTACAGGGCTGGTTCCGGGGGGTGCATGTGAACAAGGTCACATTCCATAGGCGTTTGCCTGCCATTTTTCGATAGCCGGTCACCCCCCATCAGTGATTCTTATAAGCCAAAAAACCATCCACATCATCCATGATTGAGATTCAAGAACCCGTGCTTCTCTCTTTTGAACAGGACATCGCAATCGTCACACTCAACCGTCCAGAGGTATATAACGGCCTCAACTTAGATACCCTGGACCTGCTCAATCCCATGCTTGAGGAACTCGCCGCCAATGCCGAGGTGCGGTCCATCGTGGTCACAGGTGCTGGCAAGGCATTCTGCGCAGGTGGGGACCTCCATGCATTCCTCAATGGAATAAATAATGAGCCAGAGTTCTTCAAGGAGATACTATCCAGGTTACATGTGCTCACACTTAATCTCAGGCGAATTCCAAAGCCAGTAATCGCTGCTGTCAACGGAGCCTGTGCAGGGGGCGGGTTGGGGCTGGCCATTGCCTGTGACATCAGGCTGGCTTCTGAGAAGGCCAAGTTCAGACCTGCATTCACCGCAACCGGAATTACCCCTGGAGATGCTGTTGGATATTTCCTTCCAAAGATAGTGGGCCTAGGCAACGCCAGCTGGATGCTGATGGCCGACGAGCCAGTGCCAGCAACAAGGGCGTTGGAGATGGGGCTAGTATCCGCTGTTTATCCAGCTGATGACATTTTAGGTGAGGCACTCACACTGGCGCAGAAGCTGGGCAGTGGGCCGCCATTGAACTATGCTGGCTCGAAGAAGCTGCTGGAGCACAGCACCTCTAAGGACCTAGAGGATTATCTCAAGCTTGAAATGGAGTTGTTCGTTAAAGCTTCCCAATCGGCAGATTTCAGAGAGGGTGTGGAGTCCTTTCTGGAGAAAAGGCCGCCAGTGTTCAAGGGATGTTGATTTATTTATTTATTTATTGATTTCTGCACCACATCTGTACTAGCAGGCGGAACGAGATGCTTGGAAGGTTACCTTGGCATGTCCTGTCAGGATTGGACTGGTGTTCGAGTTCTGATGAGTGGAGTTGATCAGCTCTCCCATCTTCACATGAAGAGGCTCACAAGACCATTGATGACAAACCCAAGGATTATGGAGCCGATGAAGAACGAAGCGAATATGAGCACTGTCACCTTCTTACCGAACGTTGCGTTCAGGACTGGAATGGCGGAAACACATATCGCATTGCCAGCGATTGCAAATGCAATTGCATGTCCTAGAGGAAGACCTGCAACGAGCAGGGGTGCTAGTATGACCACGTCCTCCCCGGAGCAGATGAATATGGGTATGGCAATGCACACGATGAGTACCAATCCAGGCAAGCTTCCCAGGAGGTCGCCCTGTGTGCCGAATACCTGGGTCAGCATCTTGGAGTCGATGAATATTGACAACATAGCGCCAATGACCACACCCAGGAGGATGAATTTCAACAGGTACATAAGTTGGTCCCATCCACCAAGGAGTGCCGATGCCCTGGGTTTCTTGAATTGAGCTGTAGTGCAGCCCTCACACATGGTGCAAGCGGATTTTGGATCATCATCCTTGTTTTTTACCCCTGCAAAGCGCTCTATGACGATGCCAGTTGCCATGGCCAGTGCGAATACGGAAACAATCTCAACTATCAGATATTCAATGCCTATCTGGCTGTATGCAAGGATGAATACTATTGGACTGAGGACCGGGACCACTATCAGGAAGGTGATAACAGACCGCACCCTCATCTGCCTGCCAAGCATCATGCCGTGGGCCATTGGGACCGCTGCGCAGGAACATATGGGTAGTATCGAAGCGAATAATCCAGAACTCAGCATGGATTTGGGGAGTTTCAGTTTGCCCAAGTGCATTTGCTTGAGAACGAAACCAGCCACTACGCAGCCCCATATGAACCATGGCATAATACCCAAGAGGTCTTTGAAAATTACAGACAGCCCCAAACAGAATGAATCGGACGTTTCCTCAACAGACTCTCCATCTCCAAGTCCACATAGGATGCAGTAAAGATACACAAAGACGGCCAATATTGAAAAAAATATCATGAGCCACCACTTGGCTCTATCCGGTACGAGCTTGTCCATAGTTATCGGATCAAAGAAATCTCTTGCCCTCTGGGATTTCTTTCTGGCGTAATCTGTAGTAAAAGCCATTATAACGTAAACCAGCACAATTGCACCGAAAAAACCCTGATACAAATCAGTAATGAGACCACCTTATTTGCCCTGAGATGTATGCATTATATTAAACGATTTTGACTGGCTTTTTATCCCTCTCCAACCAATTCCTTATGCTTTAAAAAAGAAAACAGGTATTCAAACTTGTGTCATAATGTATAATTACACCCCCTCCATTCAGGAACATCCGTGGACCCCATCACCTTTCTGCTCATATTCTGCCTCTTCACACTGGCTGGCGTAGCCTTTGGCATCCTTACCGGGCTGGTTCCAGGAGTCCATGTGAACAATATTGCAATTTTGGTAGTAGCCCTTTCGGTTCCATTGAGTGTAGGAATTCAAGATATGTTCGGCGGCACCCTCCAGGAGGCTGAGCTACTCCTCCTGCTTGTGGCGCTCATCGTGGGCTGCCTTGTTACCCACACATTTTTGGACGTCATACCCTCGATA
>JAUVCJ010000180.1 GCA_030595765.1 Thermoplasmatota archaeon
GGACCTTCCCCATTCTCCAATTCCTCTCGATATCGCATAATTAGATGGATGGCATAGTCGATCCCTATTCCAACCAGTAGTACGGGTACTGCAACTGTTATCGGATTGCTTGCATAACCCAAGAGCGCTGAGAAACCGAACACCCATATCACGGCAAATGCCAGACCCATCAGGCCAAGAAGCACATCCAGGGCATTCCTGTAGATGATGGCCAGGGTGAGAATGATGATGGCAAACGCCGCTGGTAGAAGGACACTCATGTTGCTCATCATTGCATCCATTATTTCCTGGGAGATCATGCTCATGCCTATGAACGATATGTCTGCAGTCTGGGGGTTTGTGGCCTCAATAGCATCGAATATCGCCTGTTCATGAGCTGCAATGCCTTCCGTGCTCTCCTCCATGACCATGCCGTCATTGCTTGCATTGAACTGGACCATGACAAGGGTGGCCTTTGCAGTTGGGTTCGTCGCATCCTTATCGAAATCCTTTGAAAGCACAAGCGGGAAGAAGCTCTGGAAGCCTTCAATGCCCTTGTCTATGAATGATATGAATCCAAAGCCCTCTGCAGCCGAGGCCATGCCCTGGCTAGCTCCTTGAAGCAAAGTATAGTTCTCCTGATAGCTAGCCTTATAATCTCCCAGAAGTGCTAATGCTCCAGGGTCGGTGGTTAGGCCTTCTATCTCTGTAAGGGTGTCAACCATGTTCCCAAGTGTTTCGGTTACTGGCACAAGCTCTGCTCCCAGGCGGGTCATGTTCTCGATAGCCCCTTCAAAAGAGGAGGCTCCTATAGTTGGGTCGTAGTCGAAGACCCCGTGAAGGGTCTGGGCAATCGAGTCTTGGGTCATGTTGTCTCTAAGCTGAGCTATCTTCTCATCAATTCCAAAAGACATCGACATGGTCGCACCAGATTCACTTGTGCCTCCAGTCAACCCCCCCAGGAGCGATGGGTCCAATCCGCTGGACGGATCCATTGCAGGAGGGTTTGTCATAAGGCCAAAGAGGCTCAAAAGTATGCCTGTTGCATCTGCTTTCACTTCTGCGTCAGCGCCACTGCCCAGCACGTATTCCAGGGCCTGAAGCATGCCTGCGAAACTATCCATCATGGCTATGGTGCTTGGATCAATCGTGCCGCTTGGGTCAGCAGGAGCACTCATCTGCATCAGCTGGCCCATCAGTATGCTTATGCCTGCGTTCTTCACATCATCACTGGCAGTAGAGCCCAGTATGTGATGGAGGTCATCAAGAGTGGATAGGAAGTTTTCAAGCAACGGTGCGTATGCGGCCATCATGGTAGCGTTCTCAGCCAGACTGTTTTGCATCTGGGTTACAGCCCCTATTTTCATAGTATCGTCCAGATAGGGGTTGAGTATGGCATCATCGCGCAGTGAGGTAAGGCCGAATACGAAACCATTCATGGACTGAATGCCCATAACAAGCGAGGTTTGCTGCACTCCCACAAGCATCATCGCATTGGTGCCAGCGCCAACCGCTCCAGTGGTGGCTGCCTGGTTGCTTGGGTCTGATAAATAATACTGTAATGCTCCTTCAAATTGCTGGAGTCCGGCAATCTCGGTGGGGCTTCCACCAGAGAATTGAAGTGTCTGGATGAGCGCTGTCGTATTCTCAAGTGCGCTGGTGGTGTTTGTTGGAGTTGGAGAAGCCAGGAAGTTACCAACAACCCCAAGATAGCTGTTAAGAGTGGCATTCATGCCTGTCATGAAGGTGATGTTCTGGAGCATGCCTGAGCCTGTCACCGGGCTTGGGTCGCCAATGGTTTGGTTGATGACCGCAGCTGCTGCACTGGACCCACCAGGTGTGGGTATGAGCGATGCGACATAGCCCAGCGAGGTATTGATGCCACCGAAGAGGGCGCTGCTTCCAGCCATTCCTTCCAGCTGCATTTTAAGGATGTTCATGGTACTTGCCAGCACCATTTGCTTCTCAGCAAAGCTGAGGGTAGTGTCACCAAGCGCCTGTTGTAGCGGGCCGGACATGGTGGTCATGTCCATGCCTGCAGGTCCTGCGCCATCACTTGATGAATCTGGGAGCAGGCTCATGAGCGAGAACTGGTTTGATATCATGTGGGTGGCGTTCAACTTGACACCATCATCGGCATCACTTGCTAGCACCAGGGTAAGATTAGTTATGGGGGAAAGCAGGGCATCTGCGCCTGCTATATCACTTGAACTGTTGCTGCTGGATGCTCCCATTGACTGCATCAGGGCAACCTGGCCAAGGAACAGGACAGAGGCTTGCGCTTTTACGGTCGCATCAGCGCTGGATGTCAGAATGGAGTGATAGGCCTGAATGGATGAATCGAAGCTCTGAAACACAACTTCAAGCCCCTGCAGGCTCATCCCTTCCAGAGCTGGAAGCATCTGCTCTACACTTTCAATAGCAGTGTTCTTTCCTTCCAAGGTCATGTTTGCCATGACAAGAAAATCAGCAATGCTAAGAAAGTTGCTTGTCGGGTTATCTGGGGTGTTAAGCATGTCAACGATGACAGGCTCGGCCATCATGAGCTTTTCAACCTCGAGTATCTCTAGAAGCACGTTCCGGTCCAGAACATTGCCGTCAACGCCCTTGACCAGGATCTGAACCGTGCTTACGGTCCCGAACTTCTCGGATATCTCGTCGTTGGCAAGGGTCAGGTCTGTTTCTGGAAAGAACGTGCTTTCCGAGGCTTCCTGGTCTGTTCCAATACCGACCATGGCTCCGACTAGCAACATGGTAATGGTCAGTATGGCGATCACGGTTGCGGCTGGATGTTTTGTTACAGCGCGGCTTGTAAGTTTAAGCACCATTGAGAATCACCTTTGCGCTTAGTCATCTTGTTCCGACTCATCTGAGGGGTCGGTATCGGATTGCATTATCTGTCCAAAGCTTTTGGACATCTTGCTAAAGACAGTTGAAAGGACGGAACTCTCTACCAGGGTTATGGCCCATATACCATCCATATCCTTTGGCCCAAGCACAAGAAGTTTTTGTCCAGGCTCAATCCCGAATTTCTTTCTGACCTCGGCGGGAAGAACAACTTGGCCCCTTTCGCCCACTGTGGTACTGCCGTAAAATTCCATTTGGGGAAACATATGAATCGGCTGGTCATAGCACATATGATATTTATACTTATTCGAAAAATCATTCATTTCATACATTTCATACAAAACCTACTCGACATACTAGGTTAGAAGGAATCCAGAGTGGAGTTCGCCACTTCAGCCCAGAGTCTCTGGCAGGTCTTCCATGACCTCCTGATGTGTGGCGGAAATCGCTTATGTTCTCTTATGTAGCCCTTGATGAACTCAACCGTTTTTGGGTCGGATGGGTAGCCAGAGCCTATCTCACATCCAAGCTCCATGGCCATGTCCTTGACTGTCTTGTCCCTTGTTGTCTTGGCAATGATGGATGCTGCTGATACTACCGGGAACAGATCATCTCCTCCATGCTTTGAAACGATGTCAAGCTTGAACTTCAGCTCGTTCCGGACCATGCGAGCGAAATTATCCTCGCTTGCGTCTGCGGCATCAAGATAGGCGATGTTTGGATGCAAGCGCTCGATAAGTGTGGCAAAGAGCTTTGCCTCTAAAACATTGAGGCTGAACTGCTTTCTCAGCTCATCAATGTCCTCGGCAGGCATGGATACTATCTCGATCTGCGCCACCTTTCTGATTTCTTTAGCAAGAAATTCCCTTCTGGCCGGTGTCAACTTCTTGGAATCGCGAACCTGGAGCTTTTTTAGGGCCTCATCGTTCTCCACCATCACTCCAGCCACGACCAGAGGTCCCAGCACCGGCCCTCGACCTGCCTCATCTATCCCACAAATCATGAACAAGGGAAAAGCCTGTGTGATAAAAATAGTTGCCCTTTAGTTTAGATTAGAACATACTAGAATATACTATGCTAGAAGATAGAATATACTAGAAGAGAAAAGGTATTAGAAGATGCTAGAAGAGAAAAGATATTAGAAGATGCTAGAAGGCTCCCAGAGATGTTGTCATCACTTGGCTTTGCTACGAAGGCTCTTGATGATCTTGCGTGCCAGCTCTTCAAAGGATTGTTCAACACCCTCTCCAGTCTTTGCGCTTGTAAGTTGCACCCCGGTCTGTGGGATGCTAGCAGCAACGTTCTCCAGATCTTCCATAGTAATTTGAGCGCTATGAGATAGGTCTGACTTGTTACCAAGAAGCATGATGGGTACATGGCCTGCAACGTCGTGCATGCTGCTTATCCAGTCCTGAATTGTCTCCAGGGTATCTTTCCTGGTGGTGTCCACCACTGCAAGCCCTCCGTTCGCCTCGAAAAAGTAGGATTCCTTCAGCAGGTCCCTGAATCCAGACTGGCCCATGATGTCCCATGTCATCATTGTGATATGGTAGTCATCTCCATCCAGATGAAGCTCGATGACCTTCTTTGTGATCTTGGTGCCAATAGTGGTAAGATAGCTGTCATCAAAGGTATCGGTGACGAAGCGCTTGATGAGACTGGTCTTGCCAACTGCTTCCCCTCCGAACAGACATATCTTGAGCTTTACCTGGTATTTTTTCGTCACAGTTTTTCCCTCCTTTCTCCTGCCTTCTCTTTCTTTAACGTACTTACTCTCTTGTGGATCAGATCCATGTGAACGAGATCTCGTATGCCATGCATGCGCTAGTGCATGATTCCTGTTCTGGCGCTTGAATTCAGGCTCAATCCGAGATGTACTGGGTCACCTGGAAATTACCGTTCTTGAACAGGAGAGTAAAGTAATCTGGGTTGTGATTCGTCGCTCTCATCTTGTCTATGATGATATGCTTCTGGGTGCTAACCCTGCCCACCCTTTCTTTCTTGATGCGAATGACACCGTCAGCTAGGTAGTTGTCCTCAGAAACCTCATTATTCTCATTGGCAACCTCGGCGATGAGAATGGTGGTAAGGTCTTGATCCCTGAACCACTCGAATAGCTTGAACATCTCGGTGCGTCTATCCTCGAACCTGGCCAGCAGGTCTAGCACAGGCAGAGAATCTACAGCCAGAAGCTGATAGTCGA
>JAUVCJ010000053.1 GCA_030595765.1 Thermoplasmatota archaeon
ACCTGAAAAATATTTTCTGGCACAGCAACATGGACAAGGTCTACTCCAGTTCTGTATGCCGCCAGAGCCGCCAGTGCTGGCGCTCCAGTATATGGACCGCCACCCACAACCAGAAGCTTTCCACGTTGCCCTTTTCGTGCAGCTAATTTTAAGGTTGGATAGAGAAGCAGCTCACCAGGGCCTACATACTCCAGAGCCTCTTTTGGAACTCCGATGTCAACCTCCATGATCCGGCCGCTGTTCTCCCTGTTCATTCCTTCCTTGACAGCATGGAATGTCACTGTCACATCTGGTTTGAAGGCTACTTTGGTTCCAAGGCCTGATGGGATGTCCACCGCAATTTTAGACCCATTAAAAGCATTAAGCATCCCAATAGCAGAGTGGAAGGGCTCTCTAGGCTCTCCTGTCACACCAGCGCCAAGCATGGCATCCACTACGATATCAGCCCATTCCAGGGCTGTTGGTAGCTGTTTGATCGTGAGCTGCTCTGTCAGGTCCTTAACTTTTGCAAGATTTTCCCTGGCAATAATGCTCCTGACTTCGATCTTTGGTTTTAGAAAGACAAATCTGACATGGCACTTATCCCGAAGGTGGCGGCCAGCAACGAAAGCATCACCAGCATTATTGCCTGTTCCGCATACAAAAAGAATATTTTTACCAGTCCCATCAACTTTTTTTAAAATCGCCTCGGCTAGTCCCCGACCTGCGTTCTCCATCAGTGTGGAAGGTGTAACACCGCAGGCCTCACTGTTGGCATCCAGTATGGACACCTCTTTGAACGGAATGGCTGTCATCTATGCACCATTAACGAGACCATGCTTGTTCTATTTTAACAGTTGGGTGATTGGTAAATTATTCAACACAGGGCTACCGATGAGGCTCGATAACATCGAGCCGAGTATGGGCTATGAGTAGAGCGAATAGCCCTGTAGCACAGCGAGGTGCCCTATTTTCGCCGCCTTTGCCTGCTTCGTAGTATGACGGAGAAGAAGGCACATGAGCCGAATGGCGACATGTTTGTTAAAAAGGCGAATTACTTGAGCCGGATGGTCTCTAGGTTCATAGGCGCTCTTGTTTCCATGCCATACTTCTTATGGAAACTGCTGGCTAGGTCCATGCATTTTGATTCCTCGCCATGACCCACAATGATGCGCTCAGGCCTTGGCTCCATGGAGCCTATGTAATTCATAAGCTGTTTGCGGTCAGAGTGGCCAGAGAATCCATCAACGTTCTCCACACTCAAGTTGACCTTCACTACTGTGGGATTGATCTTGTTACCCAGAACCACTTCTCTCATGCCACGGTGTAGCTTTCTGCCCAGAGTGCCATCGGCGTTATATCCCACGAAAACCAGAATATTAGAAGGCTCAGGCGCCCAAGCTTTGAAGTACTCCATCACGGGCCCTCCGTTCATCATGCCCGATGTCGAGAGAACTATGCAGGGGTCGGGGTCGTCCAGTATCTTTTCCCTGGTTGCCATGCTATCCACGCGCTTGAATATGTCAGATAGGAACGGGTTCTCGCCTTTCTGGAAGATGAGGGTCCGCAACTGGCTGTTGAGGTATTCTGGATAGGCTGTATGGATGGCTGTTGCCTCCCATATCATTCCATCGAGCCACACATCGCGCTTTGGCACCTCGCCTGAGCGCATCAGGGACTCTATCACCATCATGACCTCTTGGGACCTGCCCACTGCAAACACCGGGATAAGGATCTTGCCGTTGCCACTGAAGGCACGGAGTATCACTTCTTTCATTTGCTGGGAGGCATCGCGCCTTGAGGGCTGGATATCTCTGTACCCACCATAGGTTGATTCGATTACAAGGGTCTCCAACCTCGGGAACTTGTTGGTTGCTGGGTTGAAGAGCCATGTCTTCTCGAACTTGATATCGCCTGTGACTGCGATGTTGTAGAGCCCATCACCGATGTGGAAGTGAGCTATTGCAGAGCCAAGGATGTGGCCTGCATTGTGGAATGTAAGCCTAACATCCGGAGCGATGTCTGTGGTCTCCTGAAATCTAAGAGGTATGCATCTCTTGATGAGCTCACGTATATGTGGTGACTCATAAGGCAAATTCTTGGCCTCACCCTTGCTTACCTTTATAGCATCAAGTTGAAGCAGGGTCATCATGTCCCTGGTTGGTGGGGTGCAGTATACTGGACCGTCGTAACCATACTTGAATAGGGCAGGGATGAGGCCTGAATGGTCAAGATGCGCATGGGTGACGACTATCGCATCCAGTTGCTCTAGGGGTTGAACCTCTGGAGCCTGCAGGAACGGGGTGTTATCGCTGCCAGGATCGATACCACAATCTATCATGATCTTGGAGTCCCGGGTTGTCAGAAGGGAGCAACTGCGCCCGACTTGTCTAAATCCACCAAGTGCTGTTATTCGGGTCCATTGCTCACCTGAGTTAAGAGCCCTATTGACCTTGTTGCCCACCCGTTTTAGGAATTCTTTGCGCTCATCATGTACAGAGCGAAGGTATTCCCTTATCTCCTTGACTGTCTTGGAGGGTATCGGTGGGGAACGAACAACTTTGGGTGCCCAGCCAATTGAGCGTTTTATCTCGTTGAGGATAGCTCCATGCTTTCCTATGGCAACCCCTGGCGCAAGAGCCTCTATTGTTACCTCACCAGTGTTTGGCTCAAAGAATATGTCAGTTACCTCGGCCTCTTCCGGGATTACCCCTCTGATGGCCTCCTCAGCCTCTTTCTCGTCAGCAAGTATGCTGGGGTCTGGCCTGACAGCTACCCTTCGCCGGAGCCCCTGAGCCAGCTGCCTGACGATGTCGTTGTTGTTCGCAAACTCCTCGAGGTTGCGGGTGTAGATAACTACTACCGAGCCTTCGAACTCTATCGTTGTTATTTCTATGCTGGCGGGCACAATGTTTTCTACCACTTCTTTTGCCCGCTTGAGCACGCTTTCTGCACTCATAGCGTCACTTCATTTTTATTTATGGAATCGAAATTTGTAATGTTCTGTAGTTGAGCTCAAGCCGATTCATCTTTTCAATCCAACTTCATCTTGGCTCTTCGCTTCTTTACCTCTTCAGAGGAGAGCAAGTTGTAACCAGAGCTGGTGATTTGAGTCACGTCTGTGCCATCACCAGATGCTGAATCCCTCTTCATTGCTGCGGAAATGGCCCTTATTGCAAGGTCTGCTCCCTGGTCTACTGTGATGGACTCCTTGTAATGGTCTTCCATAACTCCATAGACAAAAGGCGAACCGGACCCGGTTGTCACATACTTGTCAGGTATTGAACCGCCTGCGGCATCCAGCGAGTAAACGTAACTGCCACTAGGATCGACACCTCCCACAATGAGCGCAACCCAGTAAGGGGCATATCTTCTTCCAGAGAGGATGTTTGCCATCAAGGTTGCAGCCGCTTTTACTGACATATGATTGCGGCGCTTGAGTGTGTATAAATCCACCTCAGCACAGAGATATCTGTATAGTGTTTGCGCATCCCCAACGAGGCCGGCAACGGTGAGACCGAGATTGTCATCGATCTTGAAGAGTTTCTGGGTGGTCTTATGAGCGATGAGGTGTCCCATGGTGGCTCTGTGCTCAGTAGCCATTACAACGCCATTCTTGCAAACCATTCCTACTGTGGTCGTACCTGTCTTTAACTTGTGTTCATCCATTTCAAATGTCCCCTTTAAAACGCCTTGGGAAAACTGGAGAAGAAGCTCTTTCCTCCACAAAACGGGCGCGAGAGTATTCTATTTCTTGTATATAAGAGTTCTCTTAAATTATCTAACCTCTTAAATTATGTACCCACTTAAATTACCCGCCTGTGAGAAGGGGTAGAACAAGGTATATCGCTATTACGGTTCCCATGAGAGCCTCTCCTATGATCAGGCCAGTCCCCATCATGTAGGTCTCCACCAATCTCTTGGTCTTCTCTTTCTCGGACCAACCAAGCGCCTTTGCCTTTGGGTCTAGTTTGGTCTTCTGCCACCAGTCCCTGACACTGCCGCCTACAAAGAGTGGAAGTGTGGTGGGTAATGGTAAATACATGCCTAGGCCAAAGCTGGTTCCCATGCCAGTCATGACCTCAGCAAAAACACCGATCATCAAACCGATGCCAAAAAGGTCCCATGGAGGGTTGGGCCCGAGGATGATGAGAACGAATGTGGAGAAAGCATGAGCCTGTGGTGCGGCCAGGTTCAGCACGGGTTCACCGTTCGGAAGGATCGTTGCAAGACCAACTGCCAGGACGCTGGCGCCTGCAGCAGCGATTATGGCTCCAAATGGTATACCAGAAAGTTCGCCTTTGACAAGATGATAAGGACGGGTGCCAGCATAGAGACCTATCTTGAAATCGCTGATAATGTCCGATGAAAGTGACAGAGCAGTGCCGAAAACCGTTGCACCGATAAGGGACATGATGACGGTATCAGGGATCGAGGTTCCCATCAACTGGAATATGCTTATCAGTATCAGCAGCACGATGAACGAGGTGCCGGACACTGGAGTTGAGCCAACCTCCCCCATGACCTTCACCCCAATTGCTCCCAGGATGAATGTCACTATGACAAGGAGCATGGCAAATACGATGGATTGAAGCGGAGGAAGGCCGCCAAGGATGAATACGATTATGATGCCTATTGCTGTTACTGAAGCCATGACTGGGATGTGGGTCATGGGCCACTCATACCATCCCCTGCCCTGAACGAAGTCCTTGCGCTCCACATCCTTTCCTCCCAGAGCAAAGATGTCTGCCATGGCAGTCTTGAAAACCGGTGCCATTTTTATCAATGCAGTGAGGCCGCCGCCAAGTATGGCTCCTACAGCGATCACCCTGGCAACGTTGCTGTTTGCAACCAGCGCAGGTGGGTCTAGGATAGACCAATCGGTATTGCCAACCCACATGGATGGGGGAACGATAAGTGGAAAATGCGTCACATCAAAGTAATGAGAGGTTGTGAACTGAGCTGTCGGAACATAGATCGGGTAATGGCTGGCCACGGTCATCGGGACTATGATGAACCATGTCAGCAACGTGCCTGCAACTACCAGGAAGGCAGTGCGGAACCTCATGAACCAGCCTATTGCGAACTGGATGGGTATGAACTCAAAGGCAAGATAGGTGTAGGTTGCGCCTGCCAGAGGCTGCTGGATCTTGCCATGATAGTAAATGCTATCGTATCTGGTGCCAGTGGTAAGTAGGGCATCCATTACGGCAATGTTTCCATATCCTTCCTTGGGAATTAATGGAAAGTCCCTCAAGAACGTGAAGAACATGGTGCCAGCCGTCCAGGTGATTACCAGTTTGATTGATCTCTGGCCATAATTTGAAGCTCCATGACTTATGTCATTGGCGATGTCAACAAGTTTCAAGCTGGCCTCAAAACCAGGAACTGGTAGAGGGTCCTCCACAAGCCAGATGCGCCGGAATATTGTAAAGTACATAACACCCAACATGGCACCCAGGATGGCGGCTATCATGGCCACGGAGAGGGCAGGTATCAAAGCCCGGTCTATGATATAGATAAAATTTCCTGCGGCATCAATGTCTGTTGCATAACGCGGATGCATGGAAAGAAGGTAGATCGCAGGATAGGAAAATACGAAGCCAGTAGCAACTTGTGATGCTCCTGTGGATGCTCCTGCAGTGATGTTGACCTCGGTTGGATCCCATTTGAGAGCCAGGCCCAGCAGATAGGTGACATACCATGACCCGCTAACGATCATGCCCACCTTCAGGCCCACATACTGGTTGATCAATGCAAAGAAAGATCCGATAACGATCCCAACAACAACATTGCGCCAGTTGAACTTGGACCTTGTAAATGATTCCTTACGGTTCTTATCCTCAAAATATTGTTCCAGCGCACCTGAGTTCAGGTTACCCCATATGACTTCATCAAAGTAATCAAGAGAGCCGTTCTCCATCTTCTCGATACATTCCCCTGTAAGGGGGCGGCGGTACTGGGATTTTGGGACTGGCATGGGTTCACCAATTCATAAGGATTAGCGGTGTTATTCCTTTGAATTACTTAAACATTGTCTGAACTGGCCAAACCATAAGTAATCCACAAAAACCACGGCTGTAGTCGTATTATGAAGGAAAACAAGCGATTTGGGCACATTTTTGCTCTCGCCCTAGTACAATCCTAGGCGCTCCCTCTCTTGATTGAAACTTATTTTACGAAAACTCAGTAGATCAATGAGAAATTCAATTAGTTGATTACATTGGTTGGATACTCATTTTTACAGTGGTTAAAACTCAGTCCTTTGGTGCTTTGTACATGAAAACATACCTCGCAGGTATCCTAAGTTTTAAGCCGGATGAATATGGACAGACAAGGCATTTGACGCCAGTTACGGTTCTACCTCCTTCCAGAGTCTTGTTCAGGCTCTTCCTGAGCGCGCTATTGCATACTGGGCAATTATCAAGGATGGTTTCCTGATCCATCTGACGATAATGTATCTTTAGGCCAATAAAATCTTGAGCCAGGGCGATCATTCTAAGGCGCCTGCCTCCAATAGTGTAAAGGCTGTCCTCCTCCTTCATTTCTCTAAGGACAAGCTCCTTCAGCTTGCTCTGAGAATTAACCACCTTTTGGATGAAAAGGGCGTGCTCAAGTGCAAATTGCACCAATCTTTCATGAGGAATTTTCCAGGTCAATGCCCTCAGAATTGCGACTCTGTTATAAATATTGCACCCCTCGTTCGATGTCTTTAAGTATGCTATTGGCGATTACAGGGCAGCCATCAGAGAAATCTCTGGCATGTGGGGAAAATAGATGACAAATGATTCCAAGGACGACCTTAAGAGCAAATACTTTCAGTGGAAGGTGGAAGGGTACGAAGTAGCCTCACTGGAACCCCATTTGGACACGGATAATTCCGAAGGGACAAAGGCTTTTGAGGAATTCGAGAAAAATGTTGGACTTGTAAAGAAAATGGAAGAAGATATCAAGTTGTTGGCTGAGGAATCTGAGGGATTTGAAGAGGACATTCAGGCAGTCCGCAACAAACTCAAGAACCCAACAAAGACCCAAGAAATTGCTCGTGACATCCACAAGCTCAAGGGCAAGGTCAAGGAAAACATGTTCGTCACCATGATGCAGGGAGGGTTCCATGTCATAGCTGATGAGCCTGAAGAAACTGCACCATCATCTACTCCTGAGCAATCATCCCCAGCAACCCCTGCTAGCACTCCAACTCAAGCGGCTGTTTCTGCTCCTGCTCAGCCAACTCCTGCAGTTCCTGCTCAGCCCAAGAATGAAGGCGCTGAGATCAAACCTGGATTCTCATACCTGATGAAGGACGACACTTCAGAAAAGACCTACGAGATATTCAAGGAGTACATTAACAGCCATGAAGATGTCAAAGGCATGATAATAACAAGGGATTTCCCTGAGAACCTCAGGAAAACATACGGGTTTAAGGAGGATATGCAAATATTCTGGCTCTCCAACATGGAAAAGGATTTTGCTATCAAGCCTGTGGACCTGGGTCAACTTTTCCTCCAGATAGAGAGCTTCATAAACGAATACGATTTCTCTTTCATTCTGCTCTCTGGAATGGAATACCTGATCACCCAAAACAACTACGTATCGGTCCTGAAATTCCTCCAGCTTGTCAACGAGCAGGTGGCTGTGCAGGGCGCGGCGTTGCTTGTCCCCATCTCTCCAGCAACTCTTGATACCCAGGATCTCAAGCTCATCGAGAGGGAATTGAAGGTCATCAACAAGTAAGACCCCAATTCGAAGCAGACAATCGTTTAATATCAGCACTTCCATTTCAGGGGTGTTACTTGGAAGGAGGGTAGAATGTCCAGGTTGACGGTCAAAGAGCGTGTGATGCTGCACCTGTGCAATTTTAGCCATCTAAGAGATGAATATGAAGTTGTTCTGGAAGTTACCCAGGAAGGGATAGCCGAAGAGGTGGACATAAAGATCAACCATGTTCCCAGAGCAATGAAGGTCCTGATGGAAGAAGAGCTTATTCTAGTTCGAACTGCTCCGATCAGAGGGGGGAAAAGGCGGAGAAAATCCTATTTTTTAACAGATAGGGGCCTGCTTGAGACAAACGATTTCAGGAAGCTCCTTGAGGAGGCCGAGGTTCAGATAATTGACGGTAATAAAAGAACTACCTCCACCATTGGTGACCTCAGAAGGTTGCTGGGAAGCAATGTTCAATACCTTCATGTCTTCAATCACGTCGATGAGGATGGATGCTTTCACATGAACTCGTTCTGCGGCCAGGGGATTGAGGATCGTGGCACAGAGCCGCAGACATACACCCTGTTCGGTGAGGTGCCCTGGCAGGATGAGTTCTTTGGTCGTGAACACGAGCTGGAACAGCTTCAGGAATGGCTTGATTCAAGCGCCATTAGCGTTATCGTGATCGCAGGAGTGGATGGACAGGGAAAGAAATCCCTTATGGCCAGGCTACTGGAGGATTACATTGGAGAGCGACACATATTCTGGAACCGATGCAATCCCTGGGACGACCTTGTTGACCTTACTGAACATGTGGCTAGGTTCCTTGAGAGTCTGAGGAGGCCAGCTCTTAAGGCCCTGATGCGCACAAGGAGAACATGGGACGAGAGAGCCGTCATGGAAGAATTGAGAAAAGAGATGTGTGACATGTCGGCGATCGTATTCATCGGAGACATCATGACCTGCGCTGGATGCATGCCGATAGTTAAAGAGATCATTCAGGCCTCCAGGCTTAACCCCGAGCTCAAGCTCGTTCTGTCCACCACAGACAATGAGCTATTCAGGAATCGATACAGGGACCATAGTGGCGATTTCATACGCATTATGAACCTTGAGGGATTGAAGCAAGCGGATGCCAGATACTTCTTCAAGGACTCTCTATCCGATAGACAATTGGAAATGCTGGTAAATTTGTCAAATGGACACCCAAGAACTCTAAAATCATTTTCCAGGCTCGACCTATCCAACATAACATCCAAAGCTGGTGAGGTCAATGATGACCAGATGATGATACGTTTCCTCCAGAATCTGGAAAGTGGTTAGATGATGGAGGCTGTGATATGGCGGAGAATGCTAGATTGGGGAGTATTAGATGATGGTGAAGGTTGTTAGATATGGAGGGTGATATATGAGGATATTATACGTCGGCCGGTTCCAGCCCTTTCATTTGGGTCATTTCACAATCATAAAAGAGCTTTCACATCGCTGCGATGAGCTCATCGTGGTGATAGGCTCCTCCCAGTACAGCCACACCAGAGAGAACCCGTTCACTGCTGGAGAAAGATATGAGATGGTTACCCGGGCACTGGCCGCTGAAAAAATTCACAACGTATCTGTAATCCCGGTAGAAGACCTTCACAGACCTGCACTCTGGGCAGCGCATGTTCAGACCCAGGTACCAAACTTCGAGGTTGTTGCTACCAACGATCCTGTGACTGCAAGGGTATTTGGCGAGTTGGGATTCCAGGTGGAAGCCATAGCACTGAACCAGAGAGATAGTCTTTCTGGCACCAACATCAGAAATTTAATTGCATCAGAAGGAGATCTTGAATCGCCGGAAGGAAATTTGGAATCATCAGAAAGAGGGTGGGAGGATCTTTTACCAAAGGAAGTTGTTGACCTTTTAATGGAATTCGATGGGGTGGCAAGGGTCAGGGCTCTGAATGAAAATGAGACCATTCAGGTAAAAAACGAGGGTAAAAAGATGGAGCCTGCCCAGATGAACAGACCCAGGTGATATGATTGCTAGACACATGGAGTGAACTTGGAAACCGTTTGGCCTCCTCTGGCATTACACTTGCAGCTGCCGAGTCCTGCACTGGTGGGCTGATCTGCCATAAAATATCAAGCCTACCTGGTAGCTCACGATTTTTTATTGGAGGCCTGGTCGCATATGACAACGATGTCAAAACTAACATGCTGGGAGTCTCCCATGAGATCATCTCCTCCAAAGGCGCTGTGAGCGAGGAGTGCGCACAGGCAATGGCCAGCGGAGTCAGGAAATTGCTCAAGGCAGAAGTAGGGATCGCAACCACAGGGATCGCAGGCCCTGATGGAGGCACCCACGCCCTGCCTGTAGGAGTGGTCTATCTGGCAATTTGCAGTAGTAAGGAGCAAGTTGTGAAAAAGCACCATTTCAAGGGAGATAGGGAGCAGGTCGTTACCAGTGCTGCCCAGAAGATGCTGGAGTTGCTTTGCCATCATTATTAATGATCATATCCACATTCTTGTCTTCACTCTTATAATCCACATTCTTGTCTTCACTCTTATAATCCATACAAATTATAATCCATACAAAATGATAAGTGTGCCACTTTAGCTTCATTTTTTTTCAGTCCAAATCATCGCAGGGTTTCCAATAATTCACACACGATTTACCAATAATTCACATGCGCTTTACCAAATGATTATATATGCCAGGCAGAATCCAACCTACTTAATGACTGGGTGGTTTATGGCTGGTTGGATAATAACTGGGTGGCTGGATGGCTTAAGCTGTCACCTCTCGAAAAAGGCTCTTGCTATCCTTCTAATCCTTGCCATTTTCATATCCATCCCAGGCAATGTCCTGTTGGTTGATGCTCAGGTTGGCGGGATACGTGTAACCGACAGTACTGGGCTTATCTCAGGGAAGATACCCATTATGGCTGAGCCTGGAACAACCATACCCATAGGTCTCATCAAATTGGAAAAGACTGGAGCAGGGGTAGACCCACTCATCACAAGAATTACCTTTACCTTCACAGGGACCGAAGAGAGCGGCGTTGTCAACGATGTCGCCAATGTTTACCTCTACTGGGACAATGACCTGGACGGCTCTCCCGATGGTAACGCTTTGTGGGACTCTCCCAGGCCTCTGGAACAATCCAGCATCACCTTCACCTCCACTGACGAATCAGAAGGGGGGCATTACCTGACCGTGGGCTCAGACGATGATGCGCTCAATCTGTTGATAGTGTATGAGCTTGCAGGTGGATTTCCAGCAGCAACTCCATGGAATCATATCGGAGTGTGTTTATCCAGCCCTGCAGACATACTTTCCGATGCCGAAGGGATAACCCTGGAAAATGAGCCTCTTTGCCTGGGCAATGGCTCCGTCATCTCGGACTCTGGCGCTCCAGGCCAGGAATCGCTGCTCCTGCCCATTGGCGCAATTGGATTCATAGCAGTTTTTACTATATGGAAGAGAAAAAACCCGAAAACTCTAGAGAAAT
>JAUVCJ010000006.1 GCA_030595765.1 Thermoplasmatota archaeon
CCGCACCTGTCTGCATCCGGCTTCAGGGTGGAGAAACAGGTTTAAATGCATATGACCTGGCCTGACCCGACCAAGATGAAGAATGATGGGGTCACAGACAAATTGAGAACATGAGGTGAACACATGACGAACTGTCCAAGCTGCTCAAACGCCCTAACCCTTGACAATACCACTAACCAGTGGTTCTGCAACACCTGCCAGGCTTACCGGGTGCCTCAAGGCCAGGCTCCGCCTCCGCCAATGGCTTCAACTGGTGGGGCGCCTCCTCCTCCTCCCCCTCCTTCTGCTGGCTCTGCACCACCCCCTTCTGCTGGTGCCCCTCATTTAATAGGTTCCCCCCTGCCTGGAACTGATGGCCAGATTGTTTCTGGCTCCCAGGCGCCACCCTCTGTTTTACAGGGCTCTGCTCCACCACCACCGCCTCCGCTTTCAGGAGCTGCCGCTTCCTCATCTGGGTCAACCCCGCTCCCACCTCCACCCCTTCCACCATTTTCAGGAGCTGCTCCACCAGGGTCTTCTCTTCCTCCAAATTACACTAAACCCAGGGCAGGCAGGCCTGGCGGTTCTGGGTTAATGGGCCTGCTATCCAACAAGATGGTCATGCTTGGAGCAGTCGCCGTGGTTGTCATCCTGATTCTGGCTGCAGTTCTTGTCATTTCACCAGCCCCCACAAACACTCCAGCACCGTTTGGCTCGACTCCAACTCCGATCACAATGACCACTGGTTCCTTTACTCCTCAAGGAGGCACCCAGGTAGTTTCAACAAGCGGTGGGACTGTTGCAGTGACCAACCCCTCCAGCCCTATCAATGGTGTTAGGATAGATCTGCCTTCAGGGGCAGCCGACGAGAGCATCAGTGTGGATGTAAGCTACGCAGATGTGACAGACGTCCAGGGTCTTCCACCTGAGGCATCTGTTGCTGGCAAGATGATAAACATTCAGACCAGCGGTTCAGCCGATTGGAACGAGTTCAAGGCCTTTGATGAGCCTGTTATTGTCACATTGCCCTACGATACTTCCAGCCTCAATCCTGGCGAGGTGGTTCGGTACTATAGCTACGATGAGGATACTGATGTGCTCTCATCTGCTGGTTTTCTTGATATAGATGAGAATGCCGGTACAGTGACATTCATGACCCGCACTTTCTCCAAGTTCGTGGCAGTGAAACTGGCCATGGAGGCCTCGGAGATGCTGGGTGTGGATGCAGGCTATGATACCGGTTTCAGGCCCAAGACTGATGGATTCTTTATTCCCAACGCAGGGTCATACATCAACCCTGGTGGCAACTGCATGGGGATGAGTAGCTTTGCCAGATACTACTATATGAATGAGAAAGCAGGTGATGGCACTGGCCTTTATAACAAGTATAGAGAGGGCAATGCCGACCAGTGGACTGATGATGCCATAGCCATCGAACTTGCCACCAGAGCTCATACCGCTGAAAACGATATATGGTCCAAGACCAAGGGTGAAGAGTTGTATGAGAATACTCCGACATCCAGGGAGGTTGGGCTAAGCTGGATCCATGGGATGTTGGTGACTGGCTCACCCCAGCTGGTTGGCCTATATCAATTGATGCCTGATGGGAAAAAGCTTGGAGGCCATGCTGTTATGACCTATCGTTATGAAAACGGTGCCTTTGACATATATGACCCCAACCACCCAGGAACCGAGGCTGGTACCAGTGCAAGACAGATAGATTTTACATTGGCAGATGGGTTCAAGTACGTCTATTCCTCTGGAACGACTTCAGGCTCTGGCACATATTCTTACAACATGTTCATGCACTGGGGGTACAAAGCCTTCCATCCGATAGCCACCTTTGCTGACCTCTATGATTTTGCTGAGAAGGGATTCAAGGATGATACTAAGTTTCCCACAATTATCCTGCTGGATGCACATACCAGTCCAAGCGGAGACACACCATCTGACAGTGACAGCGATGGAATACGGGACACAACCGAGACCACTACCATTATCGAGGCTAGCATAGTCGGAGGCAGTAAGCCTGTGGAAGGAGCACTATTATTTGTAAGCGGCCAGAGGTTCGAGGTTCCTGTTGATACTAGCGGCCACTTCAAGCAGGAGGTGCCGCTGTTCCAGGGGGATAACCCAATTGTGATAATGGCAACCGATAAACCCTACAAGAGCTGGGCAGGATACTATTCGGATGTGATCAGCTCCACGGCTTCCAAGACCAGCTTGACACTTACCCTGACCTGGGATACAGGAGAGACAGATGTAGACCTGCATGTTATGGAGCCCACATTGGATGGTGTAGATGGTAGGCATATTTACTACAACAACAAGGGGTCAGCTGGGACTGGCAACCCATATCAGGACCTTGATGATAGGAATGGGTTTGGCCCTGAGCATTACTATGCTTCGGATGAAATGACCCTGCCAAACTATGTGGGAGGCGGAAAATCTCTTTATGGAGAATATCAGTTCAGGGTCCACTACTATGCCGACCACGATGATGACTGGGAGGAGTTCCAGACGTTGTCATGGTATGCTAGGGCGGACTATCTGGCTTTTGTTGACCAGACCACAAAGCAGGAGCATTGGCAATCTTACAGCTGGAGTGGTAGCCTCTCATCCGCTGGGGGGTCCACAGGTTCGAATTTCTACACTTCGGGAGCTGCCTGGTCTTCGATCTTCACACTGGACTATCCTGCTCCAGACCCACTGATGTATAACCTGCCACCACCGCCGCAAAATACTATGCCTTAGGAAGTAGAATCATATGCTCTAGGAAGTAGAACAATATGCATAGAAAGTAGAATAATTTGCCATTGGAAATAGAATGATATGCATAGAAAATAGGATACTATGCCATAGGAAACAGAATAATAAGCCCTAGGACGTAGAATAATTTGCCATAGGAAGTAGAGATCTCCGGGATCATACTTAGTAAACAAATCTGGTTTAGTAAAATTGTTTTTGCTAAATGGGTAGGGCATTGTCATCATCTAGGCATCTAGATCATTCAAGGGTTTTCAGAACTTTATGGCCAGCATCTGTCAGGTAATAGGCCTTCATCCGCCGCCCATTATCCTGTATTGGGGCTGTAGTTGCTCTTATAAGTCTATTCTTTTTCAGAATGCTCAGGTATCTGGATACCACACTGACATCGACTCCAACCACTTCTGCTATGCCAGGTTGGGTTCTAAGATGGGAGGCACCGGCCTTGTTTGAAAGCTCTGGGGCATTGCTTAGAGCTTTGAGCATTACCAGGCCTTTTCCATTTGGAGTGCCTTTCGGCTCCTTTTGCTGGTATCTAATAACTTTAAACTGCGCTTCATGCATGCTTGCCAGTTTTTCAAGTTTCTTCATAACCGCTTCGCGGGTACTTGAATCATCGAAACTGAGCCTTGCCCTGACTGTTTTAGAGGTCATTTCCATCCCTGATGGGCCGACAATCTCTGGGTTTACTATAAAACCGTTATCTGTTTTCGATTTTATCATCTCTTTGGCCGGAATGGATCCTTGTCATGGCCGAAGAGGGGGTATGGATTTACAACTGCCGTGCAAATATTTCGCAAATGGGCACTTGTGCGCCTAAGGTAGATCCCAAGGCTTGCATAAACGATCGCAGTGTTTGTGTTCATCTGCCCCACCTCGTTGAGCTTGTGGATGAGACTGTCATGGAGAACCTTGACGCCTCCATAGGATTCCAGCACCTTGTTTGCGTTCTCAATTTCAGAGTTGCGGTAGCTCTCAAGGGCAAGATCGAACTGCTCAGTGATGGTGTCTCGCATGGTTTGGACTATGTAAACAAAATCCTTCTCTTCAAGGCGGGATGGGTATCTTAGACCCAAGCCAGCTATACCCTTACAGTAATCCCCGATGCGCTCGTAGCCTGTGGCCACGCTTGTCATGACCAGTGCTGCTCCCAGGTCTGGGGCTCTGTTGACTGCCAGGTACTTCAGTATGTTGCTCCTGACACTCACTTCGTATTTGTTGATGACCTTGTCCTCGTCTGAGATCTCGGCTGCACGTTCGTCCAAGTTATTGAGCAGGCAATCGTATGAATCCTCGAATATGCCCTTGCACACCCGGTTCATCTCACCAATTTCCTCGTATATGCCCAAAAGAAGCTTGCTCTTGGTCAGTGCATCGTACATCATCCTAAAAGCCATTCATAACCCTCCATTGAACGAATCATTCGTAGTACACAATTTAAACACCCCATTCATAACACTCCTGCCAGCAATAGATAGATAATGGGGAATATATAGGATACCCCAATAACTTGCCCAAACACCATGACAAAGAAGCCTTTTCGTGAGGCCGCAACCCAGTGTCCTGCCTTTTCTGCAAGATAGATCGGCAGTTTCCTGAGTGGTTTCAAACCATATATGATAGCGGTGCCTGTGACATTGAACAATAGATGAACGAAAGCCAGGGTGACTCCTGCAGCACCTCCAGCAGCTAATGCAGCCAGCATGGCAGTCATCGTGGTCCCGATGTTGGCTCCGATGGTGTATGGCAGTATCTTCTTGATCGATAGTATTCCAGCACCTATCAGTGGAACCAGCAGTGATGTAGTAATAGAGCTGCTCTGGACAAGGCATGTAAAGCCAAGTGCAAGAAGGAAGGAGGACATCGGTCCCTTGAACAGGGTATCGTTGACCAGGCTCTCGTATCTGCCTATCATGAGGCTTCTCATGGATTTGACTATATACTTCAAAGCCACAAAGAGCATCACCATGCCAATGATAATGAGCACGACCCCGATTTGATCCGGTGTAATGGTCGCCACCATGTTTTTGGTCGCATTGATGATCGGTTCTGTGATCAATTTGGCTGGAGAGGCAACTTTAAGCCCTCCCATGCCCACAAATGCTTTTTGCATGACCGTGGCAGTGTCTTGGAGTATGTGGGTGGATAATTCAATTGGCAGGATTATTATCACAGCTATGATATTGAAGTAGTATTGCACCATGGAGCCACCGAAGGCTCTGCTGAACTCTTCCTTACGAGTGATATGACCAAAAGAGACGATTATGCTGGTGATGGCTGTTCCGATGTTGGAGCCCAATATGGCTGGTATGGCCATCTCTACTGGCATTATGCCAGCGGCAGTCAGTGTCACTAGGATACTTGTGGTTGCAGATGAGCTCTGTATAATCGCTGTTGCAAGAAGGCCTATGCAGAACGCCGACATTGGGTCGGATATTGTGGCGAGAAGATCGTCCGTGAAACCAGAGCCAAGGGACTTGAAGCCTCCTCCTACCATGTTTATGCTCAGCAGGAAAATATAGATGGATAGGAACATAATTGTGATCCTGTACCATTTTGCGTTGGCCAGATCGTGCATGACTCTCTTGAAAGGACTTCTTATCACTCTCATGAACGAGGGTCTGGTAGGCACCTTTCTTTTGAATCTCCTTTTTTCTTTGTTCCTCGCCTTTTTTTCAACAGGTGATGCTTCCTGGTTAGGCTTCGAGATCTCAGTGTTATCCTCAGTTGTAGCTCCATGGTCATGCTTAGGGTTTTCAGTCTCCTCTATAGAAGCAGTTCTCTGACTAGGAGCACCTTGGCTAGGTTGTGAGATCGAAGGGATATCCACAGAAGCCTCTGGCTCGGTGTCCTGGTCAATTAGCCCGTTTTCCTCCGGGCCATCCCCGTTGTTATTGCCTTGTTCCATTACCCCACCCATGTGCCAGGCATTGAATATATGTCAGAACATACTTGTCAGAATGATACATATATTTCAACCTATTCTATAGAAAGTATGCACCCCTATAGAGACTATATAGAGATGGGTTCGATCTATGGCAATATCTATGACCATAATGCTTTAAAGCAATTCTATAACCATCTATAACCGCGATTCCATGAACGTAATGTAATAATGGCATTTACTTATCTTGCTAGTTGTAGTGAGAACGTGGAGATATGAAAAAATTAGAATTAGTGAATTATTCCTCACCCAGCGCAGTTTCAGCCTTCTTTAGGAACTTATTTGCACCGATTCTCTTGAAGATATCTCTGGCCTTGATCAAGAATGTCTTTGATTCCTTTTCGTCACCTTTGAGTGCCAGTGTATTGCCCCATTCCAGGTAGAGGTGCCCTTCATTCATAGGGGATTTGCCAGTTTCCAGGAAGCTTTTTGCCTTCTCAAAGTTCTCCTCGGCCTCTTTCCAGTTCTTCTTGAGGCCGTAGGCGATGAATAGCACACGATAACTTGCTAATGCTCCAATATCATCCTTGATCCTTTCAAGGATTTCGATGGCTTCTAGGCTGTTCTTGATGGCTTGTTCGGGATTTCCGCTTTTTGCCAGGGCTTCTCCAGCATTGAATAGGCTCCATGCAACATATCTTTCGTGTTGAATGATGCTTGCAACCTCTCTGCATTTGTCAAAATCTTCAATGGCTTTGTCCCATTCCTCCCTTTGGAGGTGTGTATCACCAAGATTGTTATAGGCTCGTGAGACCTGCTGGTGGTTCCTGACTTCTTCTAGAATTGGAATCGCTTTTTCGAACTGCTCTATGGTCTTGTCCATGTCGCCTGTGTCCGAGTATACCATACCCATGTCAATGTAGGCAGTTCCGATAGTGTCTCTGTCTCTGGTCTTTTCAGCAAACTCAACAGCTAGGTTGTAGCATTCAAGGGATTTGTCGTATCTTCCTTGGGTGTAGCCTATGTATCCAAGGCCTCGATAAGCATCTGCCATTCCAATGGCATTTCCGGTCTTCTCACCCAGTGAAATGCTCTTGTTGTAGTAACGCTCAGCATCCTCCCAGCGTTTTGTTTCCTTGTAAATGTGTGCGGTGTTGCGCAGAGCTTCTGACTCCTTGAGCTTATAATCAAAATTTTGGGTGATGTTCAGAGCCCGCCTGTAGTAAGTTTCGGCTTCATCGAACTCTCCTGTTGCGCTACAAACATTACCCATGTTAACATAGGCGTTGACAAGCTTGCGTCTACCAGTGTCGGACCTATCATCCTTTGCAACACCTTCGAGATCCACCAGAGCCTTCAATTTTTGAATTTTTTTGGTAATCTCTTCACCCTTGTGAAAGCCATGCTTCTCCTTGATGGTGCGATTCAATGAAGTTACAAGTTGCATGATGGCGCCAGGGCTGATGTTTTCGAGCCTGATGTTGTGTTTGGTGCACACTTCATTCAGAATAGTAAGTCCCTCTTGACCCAATTCTTTGCTCATGATGGTGCGAATCTCGATGCCGATGCGGCCCCCGATGCGCTGCTCCATAATTTTCTAACCCTCAATTATTACAAAAGGTTGGTAGATTATTTAGCTTTGTTGATTTATATGCAACAACCCTGATTTTTCAAAGTAACATTATTTCTTCAACAAGAGTTCTCACTTTTCTTCAACATGATTTATTATTCGAGATCTCTTCAATGCGACCTCTCTCAATTCGAGACCCAAATCCTAATATCAGCCCGAGCAGGGTCTCGTTGACCGGGGTGGGAATCCCTAGCTTTTTCCCATGCTCAACAAAGGAGCCTGTTATTGCTTCGATCTCGGTACGCCTGCCACACTCCACATCTGTTAGCATGCTGGATCTATTATGATAGGTGTTTTTTATGATGCTAAGTGTCTTGGCTTCAATATCCGACTCTGGCAATGTGATGCCAGCACCTGTAAGCACAGCCTCGCATTCATCCGAGATCAATCTTATCAATTCCCTAAGCTCTGCAGATTTTGGGATCTGGCCGTTAGTTCTTCCGGTCAGGGCAGAAAGCGGGTTTATGCTGCAGTTGGCAGCAGCTTTCAGCCATAAATGTCCATTGATGTTGTCTGTAACCTCTGCTGGCAGTTTGCTGGCCTCAAGGGCAGTGATGAATCTATCAAGCAATGGCGTTCTGCCTCCATCAGGGTATCCGAATACAAGGTCCCCATATCCATTATGCTCAACTTTTCCTGGCGCCTTGAGTATCGATCCCATGCTAGTCATGCCGCCTATCACCCTGTTCCTGCCCAATGCGATCTGGAGCATCTCTACGTTCCCGACACCATTCTGCAAGGATATGATCGGGCAGTCCAGGGGGAGGTTGGCCAGCTCATTGGCCGCATTGAGAGTATCGTAGCTCTTTATTGGGAGGAGAATGAGGTCTGGATCAAGAAACTCTATGGGCGAACCCACCACGATGGGTCTTGTATGTGTTTTTATAATGCCACTAATACGCAGGCCGTTGCGTGCGATCTCATCCATGTGAGCTTGATCTCTCGAATAGAGCCCAACCTGGTTGGCTCGGGCAAGCAATCCACCTATAAGGCAACCAATGGCTCCAGCACCGTAGATAAGTATGCGCATTGTCTCTCTGAAGGCATATGAGCCACATAATTCTTTTCATCCGAGCCCGTTGACCCTTTCCATTATACTCCTTGAAAATGGAGTATGTCCAGGCATCCACCTGATCCTCAAGGTCTTGAAAATTAGAATGCAAATGTTGAAATCGCTCTTTTGTTCATTGGTGTGTCACCATTTCCATCGCGGTAGGGGATGATCAAATACCTTTTCGAAAGAGAATATATATGGGTCTGGAGGGATAGGAAAGCATTAGTGTGCTATAGTGATATATATAGTTCTACGTCAAATATATAGATATTCTTTTAAACTCTGAGGATTTAGCATGCTCAGGTGAGGAAATGGAAACACGAAAGGTTCAGCTGACTGGCGGTTCATCTTATGTCATTACATTGCCCAAAGAATGGATAACTACCATGAACATCAAAAAGAATGACCCTTTGGGTCTTCAAGTTCAGTCCGACGGCTCTCTTCTTATCAGCGCCAAGACCACTGAGGAGCCGCTATCCAGGACCAAGGAGCTGAGGGTGGATGACATTTCTGACCCCGAGCATCTTTTCCGCCTCCTGATAGGCTCCTACATTACAGGTTATTCGAACATCCGGATCGTATCCAAGCACCATATTGACCCGGTTGTCAGGGATACTGTGGTGCGTTTTACCCAGATAGCAATTGGGCCAGAGATCATTGAGGAAGAGCTTAAGGAGATCACAACCAAGGACCTGCTAAGTCCAACAGAGATGCCTTTTGATAAGACCATCCGCAGAATGCACGTGTTGGTGCGATCCATGCATGAAAGCGCCATTATTGCCCTTAAAGAGGGGAATCGGGACCTGGTGGACGAGATAAGAGCCAGGGACAGCGCTGTTGACAGGCTACATTGGCTGGTTGCCAGACAATCCAGCATGACACTTAGGGATGTAACTCTTGCAAAAAAGATGGGTGTAACCCTTGAGGAAGCCAATCATTTCTATGTCCTCAGCAGAACCATCGAGAGGATAGGAGACCATGCGGTCTGGATAGCCAAACAGCTTCCGGTGATGATGGAGAATAAGGTAAAAAAGGAGATAGTGGAGCAGATATCCGAGGCCAGCGCAATATCGATCTCGATGTTCAGTGATGGGCTTTCAGCCTGGCTCAAGCACGACATGACACTTGCCAACAAGTGCATAGACCTGGTACCGGTAATTACCAGCTCCACGGAACGTATAATCGACAGCGAGCATAATGTCAAGGGCGCGCTGGCTACTGCTGTCAGCTATGTTGCTGGAAGCATCAGGAGGACTGGCGAGTATTCAGCTGGAATTGCTGAGCTTGCGATCAACAGGGTGTGCCAGAACTAGATTGCTTAATAGACCTAGATGAGCTAATCTCCTGGAAATCAATCGTCAAGTTTATATCTGAGGGTGAGAATTATATCGCGTGCAAAAAAATGAACGTATGTTCGGAAGAATGTCCTCGTCGGTGTCATTACCCATTACCGCCCAGAAACTCTTGGCATTTCTTGCCCGTTCTCCAGACCAGGAGTTCTATGTGCGAGAGTTAGCAACGATATTGGAGCTTAGTGTCGGATCTAGCCATGAGAATCTGAAAAAACTGCTGGATATGGGTTTTGTGCTCACCAGAGTCAGTGGCAAAAACAGGTATTATCATGTGAATATGGAGAACCCATCAGTCTCGTACTACAAGGTGTTCATCAATATACAGGAGCTGATGCCGCTTGTAGGAGAATTAAGGAAGTGCGCTAGGATGGTTGTACTGTTCGGCAGCTATGCCACAGGTGATGAGACTCATGATAGCGACATTGACCTTTTCGTGATTACATCTGACATTAAGAGTGCCAGAATAATCATCTCCAGCTCCGACCTTGGCAGGAAGATAAGCCCAAAGATTTACAAACCTCATGAGTTCATTCGCCTAAAAAGTGAAGACCGAGCATTTCATGATGAAGTGCTAAAAGGGATAACTTTGTGGCGGAATAGAGATGAATGATTTCGAAAAATGTATTAAGAACAGGCGTCTGGAAAAGATAGTTTTTAACAAGGATATGATTGAAAGAGAGATAAAAACAGCAGATTATGACCTATCTCGGGCATTGAAAAACCATGAAGAAGGGGATTTTAAATGGTCAGCTATCCAGGCATATTACTCCATGTTCCATTCTGCAAAGGGCTTGGTTCTATCCAGAGGCTACCGTGAGAAGAGCCATCGTTGCCTGCTGGTTGCATTGGAAGAACTATTTGTCAGCTCCGGCATTATTACTGTCAGCCTCGTATCTGATTTTGAATTGTGCATGGACATTCGCCATGAAGCAGATTATGGATTAATTTATAGTGGCACACGTTCAAAAACGGTAATCGACACTGCCAGGGAATGGCAACAGTTGGCGTTGAAGATACTCGATGATGTGGATGCTTAGATTGGAGCAGATAATCAATACCATCATACATGTGTAATCATATCTCTATTTCCGAAGTTCGTTGGCCAGATACCATTCCCTTATTGGCCCCAGATGGAACATGGAGCCAGCCACCAGAACCATGTCCTCAGGCTTGGCTTTTTCAAGTGCCGCCTTGAATCCATCCAGGGGATCTTCTGATGCCAAGATGTCCTTGATGAGGCCACTTGCGGCACTTGCCAGCTCTTTTGGGTCGGCAGCGCGCTCCTTCTTTTCGGGACTGCGTATCGTGGTCAGTGAGTCGGTAACTGGTGCCAATGCCGCCAACATCCGGGGGTAGTCCTTATTTCCCATTGCCCCAAATACCAGATGCAGTTTATTGTATGGTAGCACCCTGATGGCTTCGGCCAATGCCTGGGCGCCAGCCACGTTGTGCGCCGAATCCAGGACCAGCAACGGATCATCGCCCAGTATCTCAAGCCTACCTGGCCATCTGGCGCTCTCCAGCCCTTTCCTGGCATGCACCTGGGTGATCCTGAATCCAAGGTCTTCCTGATCTAGCCTGTGGCAGGCTCTCAATGCCAGCGCTGCGTTTTTGATCTGATGTGGCCCAAGAAGACCTACCCTGATACCCGACCAGTGCATTCCTTCAGCCTGCATATCGAAGCTCTGGCCTCCCTTGTCCATTGACTGGTTTGATATCCTGACCTTTTCGGCAGCATTCTCACACCAGCACCCAAGTTCATTGGCTCTGGCCTCGATCACGGCTTTTACTTCTGATTCCTGGCTCCAGTATATGAGCGGCACTCCCGGTTTGATGATTCCAGCCTTTTCACCTGCGATCTCGGCCAGTGTGTCTCCCAGGTGCTGGGTATGGTCTTTTGATATCGAAGTAATGATGCTAAGTTTTGGGAGAAGCACATTTGTCGCATCCAGCCTTCCACCCAAACCCACTTCTACAATTGCCATGTCTACCTGCTCTCTTGCAAAATGTTTGAATGCCAGTGCAGTTGTCACCTCGAAATAGGTTGGAGGCCCCATCTGGCTATAACTCATCTCTTCCACCAGCGGAATTATCTCTTCCACATACGTGGCCAGTGTGTCTTCGGGTATCAACTCACCACCGACCTGAATGCGTTCGCGCAGGTCCACCAGATGAGGCGAGGTGTTCATGCCAGTTCTAAGGCCAGCAGCTCTGAGTGTTGATTCGAGCATTGCACAAACCGAGCCCTTCCCGTTGGTGCCTGCTACATGAATGCTTGGAAAATCATGGTGGGGATCTCCCATTCTGTTCAATAGATGGGTGATGTTGCCTAGCCCCAGCTTCACACCAAAGGGCTTTAGGGACAGGATGTAATCGGTAGCTGCTTTGGGATCCAGACCTCTCACCCTACGTAAATTGGTTATTTCTGGGGTTTTGCCATCTTCAAAATTTCCATTTTATCCCACTCAAGGTCATGTTTTAACCCCTTATGGGAAAGGTAGGCGCTGATCGATTCAGTAACCTTGTTGACGTCGGTAACCTTTAGGGAGGCATAGATATACATCTCCATGGACTTGTCTTCCTTGATGGGAAATATCATACGCATCTTGCCCTGCCGGTTATAGCCCTCTGGCTTTCTGTTCTTTTCAAGGTCTATCAGGTTTCCCTTGATGTACATGTTCAATGCCTCTGGCTCCTCCGGCATCTGGCCGGATTCTACCAGGAACTTCTTGAGTAACTCTGAGTAAAGTGGTGCCAAGTCCTCGTACTTGACAGACTTGTTGAATAAAAGGTGACCGCTGTGGACTTTCATTTTTTGTTCCCCAGGTTTCTATTCGCGGAGCATTATTTAAAGCTTTTCCATAGACCAGTCTCAAAAGATCGATCTCAAAACTCAAAAGATCAGCCCCAAACTCAAAAGATCAATCTCAAACTCAAAAGACCAGCCTCAAACCCAAAAGATCAATCTCAAACTCAAAAGACCAGTCTCAAAATTGTTATCTCTAGCAGTCTCATCAGCTTTTCGTCTCAAGCCTGGCCATTTTTATCATTAAATATTTTACATACGCTCAGTTGCTATTGGCCTTGTGTTCTTTCACGCACATGAAAAATTCCTTTGGCCTTTCCATGTCTATGTAGATATCTTTCACTTTCATGAGAGTGAACCTGAAGAATTTCATTCTAGCAGGCCTTTTTAGGATTATGTGTATGTCATCCTCGAAAAGAGAGGCTGTGGCGCTCATCGCTCCTGGCTTCATTGGTAGTCTGTCCTTCATGGTCCTCTTACCGCGGATTGCCTTGATATCGGTTAGTGGGATATACAGCTCAGTAAAGCTTGAACGAACAACCAGTACTTCTCCAATAACGCTGTGACTGACCAGGTTCTTTGCCAGAAGCATCATCACACCAAAGGATATTTCGGGTATCGAGAAGAACAAAGGAATACCACCATAGACCTCGAAAAGGTAGGATATGCCTGTGAATCCAATGGAGGAGACTATAATTGTGATCACAATTTTTGGGATCGATTGGGCATTGCCAAAGTCACAGGATTTTCCACCGCTTACCTGGATCAACAGTGACTTGAGCTTGCGATTGCTTGCGTAGGCAAAAACAGCACATATTATGAGGGTCGCGCCTATTGCAAGAATTGTGTAACCCTTGCGAGGGGGCTGGTAGACCCACCAGACCACAAGGAACTCCATGAACATCGTTACTGCTAATATAACAAGCAGAAGGCTCCAGTTAAAATGCATTCCAGGGCCAGGACGCCCATCATCAAGATCAAATATACCCCTAGATCCCAATTCACTCACCAGCATCCACATTCCTAATGATCTTGGATCCCATGTCATTCACCAATATCCACATTCCTAATGCTCTTGGCTCCCAATTCGCTCACCAGGCTCATATCCCTAATGGCCTTGGATCCTACGTTACTATCCAACGCCCAGGTCAAATACACCTCTGGGGCCAACTTCGCTCACCAACAAAATTATTCAAGTAGTTCCCTTGCAGCGGTGGCATCCACTTTGATGGCTCTAAGAGCATATTTCCATGCACTAAGATGGATATCCTCCTTCTCCTTTGCCTCGGCCTTCCCCAGGTTGGCCATGCCTCCAAAAAAGATCCCAGCTGAAAGGTCGTTGTAGTAGTATTTTGCGTTCTCTGGGTCAATTCCTACAGCATCCAGGAAGAATCTCTCGCCACAAATGATGTAGCCAGCATCGCAACAGAGCTGACCTAGCTCCAGCCTGAGGTAGGGATTTCCTTCCTCTTTTTTGAGCATATCCATAAGTTCAGCTGCGCCTTCAATCTTTTTCACAGCTTTGTCATTATATTTCTCTGGCGCAACTGTAGAGCTCTCTTTCTCCAGCTTTTTGAGGACTTTCACAGTGTCTTTTGTGTCCATGTCAAAGGCCTTCATCCGAAATTCCAATGCCTTCTTGACAACTTCGTCCTTGCTGATGACCTGACGTTCTATGAACTTGATGCCAGAGTCTGCAAATCCAAAGGCAAGGTCGTTGTAGAAGAATGGAGCATCATACTTGTCCAGCTCAACGGCTTTGAGGTAGTTCTCTTCTGCGGGTCTAAGAAGCCCGTTTTCCAGGCAGTACTCTCCGTACTCGATATAGAGCAGCGGGTTATCGCTGTCCAGGGCTATCGCTTTCCTGTAAAGCTCTGCAACCTCCACCATGGACATCTTTGGGAGTCCTGCAGCGGCTTGAGCCATTCCAATGTACCCTCTTGGGTCGTCAGGACTGGCCTTGATAACCTTATTGAATCTTAGTTTGGCCTTATTGAACTCGCCCTGGCCAAGTAGATCAAAACCCACACCGATGTCCTTTTCAACATCTGCCATGCCCATACCTCGACCAAATATCGATGGCAGCGGATATATACTTAAGCGCAAACGCTTAATTAGTTGACTAGAACGGGAACTGTTTCGGATTAGATTTTTAAGTGACGATTATTACCCACCGGCCATCCTCCAATTCGTGTCTGGCTCTCCTCCATGACCCAGAAATTCGGCAAATGAGCAGGCCGGGCATGTCTCATCCGATGAACCTGCCATGGCCAGGGTCAACCATTGCTTCTCCGTTATCGATGGCCAGTTCTCCATGGATGTATACACTTTCCGGGAAAAACGCTTCCATTCCCTCGTAAGGGGTCCAGTCGCATCTTGAGTGCAGATGCCTGGCCTCTATCTTTGTTTTGTTTCTAAGGTTCATCACCAGAAGATCAGCATCCCTGCCCTTTGCAAGCTCTCCCTTGTTGAGGCCAAAGCGTCTTGCAGTATTTGTCGAGCTGGCCTGGACGAACCTGTCAAGCCCAAGCTGTCCCTTTTTGACCAGGGTCAGGACCAGCGGGAGCATGGTCTCAACCCCAGGAACGCCGGCCGGAGCAGAGGCAAAGTCCACATCGGCACCAGTTTTTTCCTCCAGAGTGTGCGGGGCATGGTCCGAACCCAGCATCTGGATGCTGCCATTGGCAAGCGCGTTGACAAGTGCTGTCTGATCATCAGGGCTCCTAAGAGGCGGGTTCATCTTTCCCAATGGGCCTATCTTGGTGCTTGAGTTCAGAAATAAATGATGAGGCGCAACCTCGCAGGTCATGCTGGCATCAACCGCATTGAGTCCTAGGCTTGAAGAAACATGGCATATATGCATGGCAGGCGACCTGTTCCTCATGGCCATCCTCTGGATGCATACTGCCTCAGATGAATTGGGCCTGAGCGTATCGTGCTCCACCAGGTTCCTTGGCCTTCCTGGCCTGGATAGCGCTTTCATTATCTCCATGTCCTCACAATGCATTGCCAGGACACCTCCTGCCTGCTTAAGCTTGGGAAGTGCTTTCTCAATGGTGGCAAGGTCATTAATCAGAAGATTACCAGTGGTGGAAGCAAGGTATGCCTTTGCCCATTTGGTCCTGCCAAGCAGTTGTCCCTGGTCAATCCCATCGACAAGGCCTCCCCATAGCCCAAAATCACAGTGTGCCTTTCTACTAGCTGTTTCGAGCTTGCTATCGAAGTGCTCAACATCAATCGTGGGTGGGTTGGTGTTTGGCATGTCCAGAACGCAGGTCACACCACCATATAGGGCTGAAAGGGTGCCTGAGCCAAAATCCTCCTTGTGTGTATGACCAGGATCTCGAAAATGGACATGAGGGTCAATGCCTGCTGGAAGTATCATTTTGGAGCCGTAGTCCACCACCTGGTCTCCATCCAGGATTTTCTTGACTGCGGTGATAATTCCCTCATCGATGCCGATACAGCCCTCGATAAGCTCACCTGCGTGAAAGATCCTGCCCTTGATTACTTGTTCGTGGCTCATCAGGCCAACCTCTTTGGCAGAACAGGCCCGCCTGGGCTTGTCTCGTGAAATACCTCGCCTTCGAAGCGGTATATCTTAACAAGCGGCTCGAGCCAAGTGGCTGGAGCCAGGCCAGCTTTCCAGCAGAGATTCTCAAGGAATGTCTTGGAGTTCCATTTGTTCTCGGTGGCAACCTGAGGAAGTAACAGGCCCCTGCGCATTCCTCGCTCTATGATAAGGCCGTCCCTACCGACCACAATATGCTTGGGATACTCCTTGGGTTTTTTGACCTTAATGAGCATTGGAGGGGTTAGAAGACTGACTTCGACTGTGATGTGGTCAAGCTCTTCAGACTTGACTGGCGGAAATCTCGGATCCCTGGTTGCAGCTGATATGACAGCATCTTCGAGAGCCTGGATGAGTGGCATCACAGGTTCAGGAAAGCCTATGCAACCGCGTAGCTCCCCTTTAGGATGTGTGTTAAGGGTGACGAACACCCCACTTTTGGCCTTGAAGATATCTGGAATCTCGACATTTGGAGATTCCTTTCCAAGAAGCGCCATTTCCAGGCGGCTCCTTGCCAACCTTACTGCAAGCTCTCCATCATCTATGGAATACATTTCCCTCGGCCCCTCAATGGTAGGCTTTCATTTAATTCTTTTTACTGTTCGGATTGGATAACATGTTGCGGTTCCAATGAGCAAATGCACAGCTATTGTCCACAGCTTCAGGGTGTTTGAATGACCCATGTTTGGCTGACACGGGTTTAAATGACGCATGTTTGACTGACACATATTTGATTGATGCATGAATTGCTCCTGATAATTTAAATACGGGAAAACCCTGAAGGCTTACTGGGGTAAACACATGAAAGAGTTGCAAGACCTTGACGTAAGCTGGAGCATGAACGGGACCGCAGATATATTGGCAAAGAAGTTGGCGACATTGGACAAGAATTCGCCAGACCAGGAATTACTGGCGTTAATAGACACCAAGCTTGCCGAGGTTGAGGATTACTTCGAAAGGCCGCTTGATAGCCCGGACGTCTATCTTTCTCTTCGGGATATATTTTCCAAGCTGGGTAACAAGGAAAAGGCAGACATGTACGCCAAGAAGGCAATGATCTTCGAGGCCAATGAATGGGAGTTCAAAGGAAGGCTTCAGAACTTTTTTGGCAACAACACTATTGCAGTCGGATTCTACCAGAAGGCAGTTGACATTGTGGACGACCATGAACTGGCAGTAGGTGGACTGGTCAAGGCGAAAAGAAGGGTGGAGAAGGCTCAAAAGGGCTTTGACAAGCTGGACAAATGGGCTCAAGAGCGAGGGACATCTGATGATTGGTACAAGCTTGGCATCGCATTTTGCGACCTGGACAAGGTCGAAGATGGCATGGCATGCTTTGAGAGAGCACTAAATATCGACCCTGAATCAGTCGAGGCACTTTGCAGGAAGGGCACAGCTTTGGAGAGCCAGGGCAAGTTCAAGGAGGCAGCACCGCTGTTTGCAAAGGCACTTGAGATCAAGCCAACTGCACTGATAGCCAAGCGTGGGCGCAACTATGCCGATTATTTCCTGGACAATCCCGACCAGTTCAATATGTGATGATCCTCTTGGGACTGGAACAGTTGATTTTCTTGAGAATGCAACAGCTGATATCTTGGGACTGGAACCGTCGATATTGAGAATGGAACCATCGATCACCTAATGTGTAATGGTTGAGGCTCTGATGTCAAATAGTGAGTGCGAACCTGAGACGAGCCAAGCCCAACTGGTGCTGGATGCATCAGCAGTTCTATCGGGGATGGACTTGCCTGAACCAGCTCGTATGGTGACCACATCGTTTGTTGTGGATGAGGTCAGCAAGGGTCGCATGGGCAGGAAGATGGCATATCTCTTGGAAGCTGGATTAAGGGTGCAAGATCCAACACCTGAGTCCATGGATAGGGTTGATTCAGCATCAAAGAAGATGGGTGAGTCAGGAAGGCTTTCAGGCGCCGACCTGGGCATTTTGGCCCTGGCCATCGATGTTGGCGGCATTTTGCTCAGTGATGACTATTCGATACAGAACCTGGCATCTGTTCTGAATATCTCTTACAAGGGGCTTGTCCAGTTAGGCATTAAAAAAGAGTTCCAATGGACTTACAGATGCAGGGGATGCGGACGGTATTATGATGAGCCCGCAGATGATTGCAGGGTATGCGGGTCAACGATAAGAAGCGTTCGGAAGAGATGAATCAATCTTGATACACTCAATCGTGATACACTCGCGGCCAGGCATGCTGGTGTGAATGGATTTCACGAAACATTTAATTATTGCTCTTTCCAATCAGGGTAATAGAACCAAACTGTTTTATGGCGGTTCTGGGGGACAAAAAATGGCGCAAATTCGCAGGATGGAATTGACTGATAAGAACGTAGAACTCCTTGCTCAATGCGTAGGAACCGATGCAGGAACCCTTTTCAAGAAATTGCCAAAGCTCATGGGCTGGGACGATGACGTGGTTCTGAGCATGCTTGGTTATGAGATGGGATGAGCAGTTCCTGATTATTTGATACCTTGATACCTCTTTGGTATCTCAACCTCTTTGATATCTCATTGTTTTTTACTGTTCAGCTTTCGCTCTTGTTCTTAAAATGTGAAAAAGGGAAAGGGTTAGGAAACGGTTTTTGTAGGTCAGCCTGCGTTTTTAGAGTCTCTGGCCAACGAATCCGGCTATTATGAAGAAGCCAAGGCGATGGTTGGGTGAGAGCCCTGGAAGCAATGCTCCGCCTGCGGCTGTAGCTAGGAATATGGTCGCCAGTCCCATGCTTCTCATCAGGATGGCAATGCTTCCCAATGGTGCGCTGGGTATAACCAGTAGGTTGTTGACGAAAACCAGGAGGCTGCACAGTATTATCGCTCCCACTCCTAAGGCTACGCCTAGCATGATGAACTTCATCTTGATGAAGCCATGTGCTGCAGCGAACGGGTCAGCTGCCGGAGCCGCGGCCATGGGCTGTTGATACTGCTGCTGAGGAGCCTGGTACTGCTGTGGTTGCCCCTGCTGGGGCGGCGGAGCCTGTTGCTGTGGTGGGGGAGAACCTGTCATAATTATTCACCATACCATCCATGCCTGTTTGGTTTATAAGCATTTTCCATCCAAAAATGATGTGGATGGGGTGCTTTTTGTTACTATAGTCAAGAACCAAACATATAGGACGTTTGGGGTGGTTCTCGACTATGTGTGGCACACGAAATCATTTGTCCTAAATGGTAAGTGCGCCACTATAATTGCCATCTACATAATGGAGTAATTTAAGGGCGGTTAGAGAAAGTTTTAAACTCAGCGTGGTGATTAGGGGGTGGGATTGCCATGCTCGAAGAGATTTCTGAACTGATAGGACTGCAAGTATACAGCCCGGATGGAATATTCCTGGGTAACGTTGATAATCTGGTCATGGACCTGGACAGAGAGGTCATAGATGGCCTGTACATTAGTGAAAGCAACCCCCTCCTAGTGGAGGACTCACAATCAATAAACATCCCATACCGCTGGGTTCAAGCGGTTGGTGATGTGGTAATACTGAGGTACTTCCCACAGCACATATCATCCGAGGGGAAACCCCCTGAGGATGAAGATGCTGAGTAATGGGATGGGAACAAATACGCGGGAAGATACCTGGACACTTCTGCGCTGATTTAAGTTGGCGCTTTTTCTGGCCAATGGGTCTAGCAACGCTTCTGTGGCAATTCAGTGGATTTCTTGCATATTCTTGCATATCTTGCATGTCTTGCATATGATTGGATTTTCAGATTGGATATCTTGATTGCATTTTTTGATTGCGTTTATTCTTTCCTCCGCCTCCCACTTCAATGTTTCTCCTCCCACCCACCCGTTGCCCGATCCCTGCATTGGAATCAGGTTCCAATTCGGCTGTTTATTTCTCTTCTTTTTTTCTCTTTTTTATGTAGCAGTATACATTTTTATAAGCGTAGGCACATCGCCCGGGCACAACACCCATCGGGGGGTATAATCAATGGAAACACCAGTCATAGTAGGGGCGGTAAGAACGCCTATGGGGAAGTATAATGGCACACTGGCGAAATTATCGGCTCCAGACTTGGGAGCTCTAGTAATCAAGGAAGCCATCAACAGAGCAGGCCTTGGGCTTGACGAGGTAGACGAGGTAATAATGGGCAACGTGGTCCAGGCAGGCCTTGGGCAAAACCCTGCACGTCAGGCAATGCTCAGTGCTGGTGTGACAGAATTGATTGGCGCCATGACCATCAACAAGGTATGCGGCTCAGGAATGAAGGCCATGACACTTGCTAGCAACTCCATCAAGGTCGGCGAGACAAAAACTGTGGTTGTTGGCGGCATGGAATCAATGACCAACTGCCCATATCTGCTCCAGAAGGCCAGGTTTGGCTACAGGCTCAACGACGGCAAGCTAGTGGATGCAATGGTCAATGACGGTCTCTGGGACAGCTACAACAATTTCCATATGATCGTGACTGGCGAGATAATCGCTGAGAAGTTCAACATCACCAGGGAAGACACCGATAAGATCGCAGTGCGCTCGAATGTACTGGCAGCCAAAGCCACAGAGGAAGGCAGGTTCAAGAACGAGATCGTGCCAGTGGAAATTAAAGGCCGCAAGGGAGCTGTTACCATCTTCGAGGACGATGAAGGTTTCCGTGCAGACACCACTATGGAGTCCCTAGGCAGGCTCAGGCCAGTCATGAAAGAGGGCGGAGTAGTTACAGCTGGCAACGCATCTCAACTAAGCGATGGAGCATCTGCACTGGTCATCATGGCAGAGTCAGAAGCCGACAAACGTGGCATCAAACCACTGGCTCGTATCGCAGGCTACCACTTCGGCGGCCTCAAGCCTGAGCTTGTGATGGAAGCACCCATACCAGTCACTCGCCAGCTCCTTGAAAGGATGAACCTCACCATTGAGGATATGGACCTGGTGGAGCATAACGAGGCATTTGCTTCAGCAAGCTGCGCAGTCATCAAGGAATTGGGTATTCCCGAAGAGAAGTTCAACGTCAATGGCGGTGCAGTGGCTCTAGGCCACCCCATAGGCTCATCTGGCTCCAGAATAATGATAACACTGCTCTACGCCCTGATGAACAGGGGACTAAAGCGCGGCCTTGGCACCATTTGCTTAGGCGGCGGCAACGCTGTGAGCATGGTCATCGAGACCATGTAAGTGGGTTCCAAGGATCCACATAGCAAACCCAGCATAGCTACTTCGGGAGAGCCGTATCCCCCCATCACATAGCTAGTCGGTGGAGATGGTGTTGCTAAAGCCATGCTCGTGCTTCTACGTCATACGCTGAAGCCTTTACTCACCACCCGCAACTATTTTCTCTCACCACCGCCTACCCCTTCCCTGCAATTGCACCAGCACCAGCCATTGCATCGGAGGCAGAGCACCTGACTATCGCGGTAGAGCAATCCATTGGCAACCACCATCCGTTTCAAGACTACTCGGTTCAGGATGATATGATGCCATGCATCCACCAGGGGCTGCCGTGGGACGATGATGGCGGTTTGATGGACGGCCTTCCCGATGGTGTTGAGGACAACGGAACTGGAACAGATAAAAATGGCAAGGTTGATGATGGAGAAACAGACCCTACCGACCCTGATACAGACGGTGACCTAATCCCAGATGGCATTGAGGACACCAACAAAAATGGAGTTTACGACGACACAGTCTGCCCAACCTGCCCCGGCGGATACGAGACAGACCCCACTCACTGTGACACTGATGGCGATGGGCTCTTGGATGGTTGGGAGGATGCCGACCTTGATGGAACATGGGATGAAGTAGACGACGAAACCCATCCCAGAAAGTATGATACAGATGGCGACAACTTAGCTGATGGTTACAACCGATTGATTGGAGGGGTATTCTACCTTGGCGAGATGACTGCCGGAACCAACCCCCTGAACCCCGATACTGATGGAGATGGCGTAGACGATGAAGAAGAACTCACACCAGGCACTGACGGCTACGAAACAAACCCGTTATTTTCCGATACTGACTACGACGGAATTGATGACGATGTGGAGATTGCCTGCAACTACAATGGCCTCAGTTATTGCACAAGCCCTGTCAATCACGACACCGATGGCGACGGCCTTTCAGACAAGATAGAGATGGACGGCTGGACAGTGTTCATCATCTTGACAAAGAAGAATAATGCTGGAAAAAATAAACTGGATTGGCACGTCTCATCTGACCCAACAGTCCAGAATTCTGATGATGATGAGTTAAACGACCTATCAGAGTTTACCAATGCAACCGACCCCACAAAGAAAGACACTGATAGCGATACCATTCCAGATTGTGAAGAGGTCGAGAAATATGATGGCGATCGCTTCCATCCCTTCATCCAGTACAAATATGCACCTAAGGTAAAGAGTGCAACATTTAAAAAAGTAAATTATGACGATATTTATTGCCTAGTTTTAACTCTGGTTGTCGAAAGCGATGTGAGGAATTGGGATGCTGATGGCGAACTCACATATACATTATTAGGAAATACTCAAAATGCAGGTGTGGAAAGAAGATTCTGTGATAAAGGAACTTGCACAATAAAAATGATGTGGAAAGGCGATCGTGGCTATTTTGATGCTGGAAGGGATGCTACAGTTTCCTGGAAAATCGATTTGACAATTTATGATAATCTAAATAATAGGATTGAAGAAAAATACGAAATCGATTGCCTCCTTGATAAGCTTGCAGATGCATTGGTCATTGTTGGAACCATCATCTATGACTCGTTTGTTATGGTAGGGCAAGCAATAGCTGCTGGGCTAGCGACGGCGGCTAACTGGATTTGGGGAGTCATTGAATACTTAATTGCTACTGTTGTTGAGCCTATTGTAAATATGATTAATAACTATGTAACCGGTCTTTTTAATGCTATAGATAATGCATTAATCGAATATATTAATAATATGCGATCTCCAGGATGGGTTAGTGAGGCTACCAAGGAAAATATAGGTAAAGCATTTTTAGGTGTACTTTATGATCCATTAATGCTAATATTAAATGTAATACAGACAATATCAAGTCTCACATCACCAATTCTTATTTTTATAGAAGGCGGTATTGAGGCTATAAGTACTGCAGTAATAAATGCGATTACTTCAGCTTTAAATCTTAATGGAGGTAATGACCCTGGTATTGATGCACCTGAAGAAACGGATTTGAATTTGCTATCCACAATTTTTTCAGTCATTCTATTGGCATTTCCTGGTTTCTTATCAGATGGGAAATTGATGTCCCAAGACACAATTGATAATTTAAACCTTCCAAATGATGGTTCATTAACAGATTTTCAACAGGCCATGGTGTTGATAATAGTCAATTCAGTATTAGATATCTGGGGGATTATTCTCTTAGTAGTCCTCAGAGAAGCAAATGATCCAGCACCATATCCCAAATTATTGTTTGGTACAATACTTAGTTTGTGTGCTTTAATTATTATAAGCGGATTAAAATCTGTTGTCAATAGTAAGAAACATGCAGGTGCAGATACGTCATTTGCAGAAATGGTAATAAAGGCAATTACTATCCTAGCAGCTACAATTGGCCTCATTTTAACAGGGTTAGGCGCAGCGCAAAGTGGAAATCTCTATGCAGGTATACTTGCAATTGGCGTGTTGATTTCATGGTTGGTTACGGTCTATTTTGCTACGAGGTGAAAATGTGAATAATGCAAATGTAATTATTAATCAACTTGATAATAAACGTAGAATGTTTATTTATATGTCGTTTCCTTTATTATTTATTATCCTTTTTTGCTTACTTCATTTCGTATTTGGAGAAACGATTATCTTTTCACTTTTTTTTGCATTATTAGCAGACTGTGCCTGGCTAATTTACCCTATTGGGATCTATTATTATTGGCCGCCAAAGATAGGGATAACAAATATTGGATTGACCTTTTATTATCGACATTCAAAGGAACGAAAAATAAAATGGGATAGTATCTCTGATATTAAACATGTAAGTGGAGGGGATTATATATATTATCTCGGTGAAAATAATACTAAGAATGCAATAGGGACAATAAATCCAAAAATACTAGATCAAATTCAAAAGGAGTGGGAAGAAAAGCAAGTCCTTTAACCTATTTACAAAACCTTAATATCCATTTTCTATTATTCCCCATAGAGGTAATCTGATGAAGAAATTATTAGTCTCGATTTTTCTTCTAACTTTAATCATATGCTCATTCCTCGGAACCGTTTCCTTTGCACCCACCGTCGAAGCGGCTGGCCCCGCCCCATCCCAGTGGCCAATGTTCCAGGGTGATGCTCAGCATACTGGGCAGAGTCCGTATAACACAGCTCATGTGGATGGGACGCTGAAATGGGCCTTCGCTTCGGAGATGGGATTCTCATCTGACCCTTCAATTGGACCCGATGGCACTATCTATATCGGTGGGGATGACCATGAACTGTATGCCATTGGTTCGAATGGGGTATTGAAATGGACCTTTGAAGCTGATGGGTTCATATTCTCCACTCCTGCGATAACCGATGACGAAGCCATCATCTTCTGCTCTGGAGGGGGGAATGTAACGGCCCTGAACCAAGACGGCTCGGTACGTTGGATATATCAGGTTGGAGACATGCTCACGGAATCCCCAACAATTGCAGACGATGGCACGATCTATGTGAATGATTATGATGGAACACTGTATGCCTTGGATTCTTCAGGGAATTTGAAGTGGAGTGAATATACCGACAGTTTGACTTTCAATGCTCCAGCAATAGGATTTGATGGGATTGTGTATCTTTCCTCAACAGACCAGTTGTCCGCAATTTATCCGAATGGGACCTTGAAATGGACATTCGACCCTGCAATCCCAGAGAATATGTTCACCAATATAGAAACAACGCCTTCAATATCGGCAGATGGCACGATATATTTCTGTACCAACGGGGGATGGCTTACTGCAGTCAATCCGGATGGCACCCGAAAATGGTACAAGGATATTGAGGACGATGCGGAAATTACTCCGTCAATCAGGGATGATGGTGTTGTAATCGTCCGGAACGGTGAGGGTACTTTGTATGCAATTCGCCCGGATGGCAGCCAACTATGGAAGAGGACATTCGATGCTGGACTTAGTAGTGAAACCGGAGAGGTTGTAATCAGTGCTGATCACTACATCGTATTTGTTTAGCTCCTTAAAATTGATGTCCTTGTCAACGTG